>CAMFPZ010000076.1 GCA_945979635.1 uncultured Eubacterium sp. | reverse complement strand
AACAGCGGAGGTGCTGTCGTCCAAAATCAAAATTTTCGGTTGCTTAATTATCGCTCTTGCGATACAAAGCCGTTGCTTTTGTCCGCCTGAAAGATTGAGTCCTCCTTGAGAGAGCACTGTGTCATATCCGTCGGGAAGACTCATAATGAAATCGTGTGCCTGTGCTGCTTTGCAGGCGTTGATTATTTCTTCATCACTTGCATCAGCCTTGCCCCAACGGATGTTTTCTTTGATTGTTCCTGTGAATAAAAGATTTTTTTGGAGAACGACACCGATTAAATCCCTTAAAGCTTCAAGGTCGTAGGCTCTAACATCAACACCGTCGATTAATATTTCTCCTCCCGTAACATCATATAATCGCGGAATGAGGTTGACAAGGCTTGATTTTCCACAGCCTGTTGAACCTATAATTCCTATAATGCTTCCTGCTTCTGCCTTGAAGCTGATATTATTTAGAATATCAATTCCCTCATTGTAGCCAAAATTAACGTTTTTGAATTCGATTTCACCTTTTGGTGAATCCGGAATGTATGCGTTTTCGGGATTTGTGATGTCGATTTCGGTATTCAATACTTCGACAATTCTGTCGCCGCACGCCTTTGCTCTTGTTAGCTGGAGCATAATCATAGAAATCATCATTATGTTCATTAGCACCTGCATTATGTAGTTTGCAAATACAGATACCTGACCTACATTCATCAGCCCCTTGCTGGCATCTATAGAGCCCTTGTAGTAAATATAGACAATTACAGCATTCATCAAAAGCATCATTATCGGCATTAGTGTTACTACCAGTCCTGCCGCCTTTGAGCCTTGCTCGGCAAGATTGTCGGAGGCATTGTGAAATTTGCTCTTTTCCTCTTCCTCACGGACATATGCCTTAACGACTCTGATTCCTATTAGGTTTTCCTGTACAACCCTGTTTAGGTCGTCGATTCTTTTTTGCATTTTTTGGAACATCGGAAAACCGAATTTGAGAACCAAAGCAATAATTGCCGCCATTATAGGAATTAACACTAACAGTATCATCGACAGCCTTGCATTGATTGAAAACGCAAATACCGCCGAAACTATAAGCAATGCAGGACCTCTTACAAGAATTCTGAGCCCCATCATTAGAGTGTTTTGAAGCATTGTGACATCGTTCGTCATTCTTGTTGTGAGAGACGATGTGGAAAATCTGTCAATGTTTTTGAATGAAAACGAACTGATTTTTTCGTACATTGATTTTCTTAATCTGTAACTGAATCTTTGGCTTACAACAGATGAAGATTTCATTGTAATAAGTCCGCCTGCAAGCCCGCTTACCGCCAAAAGAAGCATAAGCAATCCCACTTTTATTATATATAGCTTTACATCGGCGGTGTCGCCGCTTGCTGTTCGTACACGCTCATAAACGCTGTTGGCAATGGAAGGCATTGCAAGCTCGCATATTGCTTCGATAATCATACCTAATGCACTCGCAACGCATAAATAACCCAAGCCATTTAGGTACTTTGAAAGCTTTTTAAGCATTTTCTTCACACTCCTTCATTTCTATAATGTTTTTGATGATCTTGTCCAAAAGGTCGGATAAGATATATTTTTCCTCTGTAGTTAGTGAACTTGTAAGTATTTCCTCGGCATTATCCATATTTTGCTTTATGCGTTTTGTTACTGCATGAGCCTTGTCGGTGAGGAAAATTTTTGTTATTCTTCTGTCGCTCTCGTCAGGTCGCTTTTCTACAAAACCTGATTTTTCAAGTCGCTTTATACTTACCGATATGGTTGCTGCCGATGTTCTCATTTCGTCGGCAATTTGGCTTACTGTTGCACATCCGTCGCGTTCGAGTATCATAATGATATGGTGTTGACCTGCAAATAAACCCTCTTCTGCAACAATCCGGTTAAAATAGTTTTTTGATTTTCTGGAAATAAAACCTATTCTCGCTCCGACATTACCTCTGGGTGGAGGAGGCGGTAGCTTTCTTTCAGTGTTCAATTTGTTTCACCTCAATATTATTTAGTCGACTAAATATTAGCCGACTAAACAATATTATAGCACAACTTTTTTTGTTGTCAAGTGTGTTTTTTTATAGATTTTTGCTATTGATATACTTATTAATATATGCTACAATACTGATTATTTGTAAGGATATTATAATTTTGGTTCATCTCTCGGGGAGGGCAAAATATGGATTATAATTTATGCAGCTATAATGAACTGAAAAAGCTGCTTATCCCTTACGGCTTTAATTTTTCTAAAGCGTTAGGGCAAAATTTTATTATTGATTCAAATGTGTGTCCCTCTATGGTCGAAATGCTAGGGGCAGATAAGGAAACCGGAGTTGTTGAGGTCGGTCCCGGTGTTGGCGTGCTTACGAAGGAATTATGCAAGGCGGCAAAAAGAGTTGTGGCTATCGAGCTTGACGAAAGATTATATCCGGTTCTTGCAAAAACACTTGAAGATTACGATAATTTCGAGCTTGTAAAAGGGGATGTAATGAAGCTTGATTTGAAGGAGCTTATCGAAGAAAAGTTCAGCGATTGCTCTGTAGTTAAGGTTTGTGCAAATCTCCCGTACTATATTACATCACCTGTGATTATGTCGTTGCTTGAAAGTGAATTGCCGATTACTGAAATAGAGGTTATGGTACAGCGTGAGGCGGCAGAAAGGCTATGTGCCGAGGTGGGAAGTCGAAATGCCGGTGCTGTGAGCGTTGCCGTAGAATACTATGGAGAAAGCGAAATTCTTTTCAATGTCGGAAGAGAATGCTTTTTGCCCAGCCCGAAGGTTGATTCTTCTGTAATAAAAATCACGCTTCATAAAGAGCCTCGCTATGATGTGAAAAACGAAAAGAGATTTTTCTCGCTTGTCAGGGCTGCATTTGCTCAAAGGAGAAAAACTCTCGTTAATTCTATTTCCAATACTATGGGCATCAGTAAGACAAAAATTGTCGAAGCTCTTGAGAGTATGGGGCATAATGCAAATGTTAGGGCAGAACAACTGAAAATGGAGGAACTTGTGAGTCTTTCGGACTTGCTTTTTGATTGATTATGCCAAAGAAAAATGATAATACACTGATTTTCAGCGAATACAAAATTCCAAGAGCGGTTGCTGTTTTGGCGATTCCGAGTATGCTCGGAATGCTCATCAATATAATTTATAATCTTGCTGATACATTTTTTGTAGGCCAAACAGGGGATAGTAATCAGGTTGCGGCGGTATCGGTTGCTATGCCTGTTTTCCTTTTCTTCCTTGCACTCGGAAATCTCTTCGGAGTCGGAGGTTGTGCTTTTATCAGCCGTTCACTCGGCGAGGGTAAGCGAGAAAAAATTAAATCAATTTCTTCCTTCTGCATTTATTCGGGTCTTGCTATTTCCGTTGTTGTTGCGGCAGGCTTTATCATTTTTCGCCGACCTCTTTTGTATATGGTTGGTGCAAGTGATAATACAATTGACTTTGCCGGTGATTATCTTTTCTGGGTGGCACTTGGTGCACCGTTCGTAACATTGAGCATAATTGCGTGCAACCTTGTTCGCGGAGAGGGTGCGGCAAAGGAATCTATGATAGGTATGGTCATCGGTCAGATTGTGAATATTATTCTTGACCCGATATTTATTCTCAAGACAGGGGACAGTCTTTTGGGAATTCCGCTCGTGTTTGGATTCAATATGGGTGTTGCAGGTGCGGCTATTGCAACGGTTTTGGGAAATGTTGTTTCGGTTTTGTACTTTGTGATTTACTTCATTAGAGGAAAATCAATTCTTTCCATAACTCCAAAAAGATTTTCGATTAAGCATGGTATACCTAAAGGTGTTATAAGCGTCGGCGTTCCTGCATCGCTTAATAATTTGCTGATGTCATTGTCAAATATAGTAATCAATATGTTCCTGTCTTCCTATGGTGACTATGCCGTTGCCGCTATGGGCGTTGCAATGAAGGCGAATTTGCTCGTAGTTATGTTGCAGATAGGTCTTGCTCAGGGTATTCAGCCGCTTATCGGATATTGCTATGGTGCAAGAAACTATCCCCGAATGAAAAAGACTATCTACTTTGGTTCTGTGTGCAATATTATTATTGGTGCAACGGTAACATTGTTTTATGTTTTGTTTAGGCGTAATATTATCGCTATGTTTATTGATAATGCACAGGTTATTGAATATGGTATTAAGATGCTTACAGCTTTGATGGTTCCGGGTGTTGCTATCGGTATTATGTTTGTTATCAATAACGCTTTTCAGGCTATGGGCAAGGGCTTACAATCTCTTATTCTTGCTGCCGGAAGACAAGGACTGGTATATCTTCCAATGCTGTTTATTATGGATAATTTCTTCGGACTTGAGGGCATTATCTGGGCACAGCCGATTGCGGATTTCTGTTGCATTGTGTTGAGTATCGCTATGTTTGCCGGTATTCTTAAGAAACTTTCTGAAAAAGCAGCAAAAATTGTTAAATAATGTTTAATTTGTTTATGATAAAAGCAAAAGCACTTGAAAACCGAATGTATAAATAGTATTATATAGGTATAAATATTTGTGGTGAATTTGTTATGTTATTGAGTGAATTAAAAAGAAATTCAATATCTTCTATTGCAAATGATATGAGCGAGAAGCTGATAAAGTTCCCTCTATTTATGTTCTTTTGTACGGATATAGAAAAAAGACAGGGGTTTATAAAGGATTATTTCTTATACCATCTTCCTAAATGGTTGAAGCAAGATGTCGTTTTTGCAACCGAAAATTTTGATACGATTGCAATTTTGTCTAATCCGCTCGAATATGAGTATAAGTATAAGGGCGTTAATGCTCATTATATGAAGAAGTATAGATTTTCTTCAACTGTGTTTATGCATAGAGAGAATATGGAGCAGATTTGTGATATTCTTCTTCCGTATTCGAAGCCTTCGATGGTTTTGACTATTTATTCGAGTCCGGAGGTTGGATTTGATAGAATTGAAGGCTTGATTGACGAGATTGTCGAATACGCTAATAAAGAAAATATGACGCTTGTTTTCGATACTTTTAGTCGTAGATATTTGCCGGGTATGGAATATAAGGGCTTCGTTACCGCTTATCGTAAGCAATTTTTGAATACGCAATTTGTAGAAAGTGTATTGATATATAATATGTAAAGAGGAGAAAAGCGACGGCTTGACATTATAGTCAGGTCGTCGTTTTTCCTTGTTATTAACAATATAAAGGAGCTCAATTCAGTTGGTTTTATTTTATAGCGTGTTTCAGCCCACTCTATCAACAGTCTAAAAGGCTCCCATCCACATCAATCCTGTAAAAAAATATCACGACCGATAACTCAAAATTATAATTCATAAAAACAATATACAT
>CAMFPZ010000075.1 GCA_945979635.1 uncultured Eubacterium sp. | reverse complement strand
CACAAGGAGTATCGTCGGCAGCGTCAGATGTGTATAAGAGACAGACCAGCTCCCGTGCCATTATTTTCAATAAAAAGGGCGAAATCGTCTCAAAGGGACAACAGGAATTCAACCAATACTATCCGCAAAACGGATGGGTTGAGCACGACCCTAACGAAATACTTTTCACGGTAGTAAGCTCGATGATTTCGTCTCTTCGTTCCGGAGAAATAAATCCGAAGGACATCGCCGGAATTGGTATCACAAACCAGCGTGAAACGACCATTCTTTGGGACAAGGAAACTGGAAAGCCGTTATATAACGCTATTGTTTGGCAATGCAGAAGAACTGCAGAATATTGCGAGCAGCTCAAAGCAGAGGGCTTGGGCGACTACATAAAGGAAACAACGGGTCTTTTGATTGATGCATATTTCAGTGCAACAAAAATCAAGTGGATTTTGGACAATGTTCCGGGGGCAAGAGAAAAGGCAGAGCGAGGTGAGGTTCTCTTCGGAACAGTCGACACTTGGCTCATCTGGAGTCTAACAGGCGGAAAGGCACATGTAACAGATTATTCAAATGCCTGCAGAACAATGCTCTTTGATATAGATAAGCTTTGCTGGGATGAATACTTGTGCGAAAAGCTCAACATCCCTATGTCGATTCTCCCTGAAGTTAAGCCATCGAGCTGTGTTTACGGCACAGTGGCAAAAATCACAGGTCTTGAGGAAATCGAGGGCGTTCCTATCGCAGGTGCCATCGGCGACCAGCCGGGTGCATTATTCGGTCAGGGCTGCTTCGAAATCGGCCAGGCGAAAAATACCTACGGAACAGGCTGCTTCCTCCTTATGAACACAGGCGAAAAGCGAATCAACAGCCGTTCGAACCTTCTCACAGGAATTGCTTGGGGCCTTGACGGAAAAATCACCTATGACCTTGAGGGCTCGGCATTTAACGCAGGTTCAGTAATAAAATGGCTTCGTGACGATTTAGAGCTTATCAGCACTGCGGCAGAATGTGATGAGCTTGCTATGCAGGTTGAGGACAGCAACGGATTATATCTCGTTCCCGCATTCACAGGTCTCGGTGCACCATATTGGGATATGTATGCCCGCGGAATTATGGTTGGTCTGACCCGCTCCATAAACAAAAAGCATATTTGCCGTGCTGTTTTGGAATGCATAACATACCAGATGACCGACCTACTCGAAGCAATGATGAAGGACAGCTCAATTAAACTCAAGGACCTTCGCGTTGACGGAGGAGCAAGCATCTCGAATATTATGATGCAAATTCAGGCAGATATGACAGGATGCAATGTTAATCGTCCGAAAAACAGAGAAGCTACCGCTCTCGGTGCCGCATATCTTGCAGGTCTTGCAACAGGTGTATGGAAGGACACAACCGAAATTGAGTCTAACCGCGAGGTTGACAAAATCTTCGTTCCGTCTATGTCCATTGACGAGAGAAACAAGAAATATTCCGACTGGAAGCGTGCTGTTGAGCGAAGCAGAAATTGGGAAAGATAATTTTTTGTATTTTATTTTTCAAATTTTATTGAATAAACTGCAATTAGTGGTATACTAAAATATATAAAACAATAACAAAGGAGATATTTATGGGAAAAGTTGTTTGTCCTTGGAACTTAATCACTGATTTCGTAACCGATGCATTTGTAGGCTACGGAGTTCCTAGAGAGGACGCAAAAATCTGTACAGATGTACTTTTGGAATCTGATAAGAGAGGTATCGAAAGCCACGGTTGCAACAGATTTAAGCCAATTTATATTGACAGAATCGTTGCCGGAATCCAAAACCCTGTGACAAATTTTGAAATCGTAAAGGAAACACCTTGTACGGCAGTTGTCGATGGTCACGACGGAATGGGACAGGTTATCGGCTACAAGGCTATGCAAATGGCTATCGACAAGGCAAAGCAATACGGATTAGGTATGGTTGCTGTTCGTAATTCCTGCCACTATGGTATCGCAGGCTACTATGCTACTCAGGCAACAGAACAGGGTTGTATCGGATTTACAGGTACTAATGCAAGACCATCCGTTGCTCCAACCTTCGGCGTAGAGGGTATGTTCGGCACTAACCCCCTCACAATGGGTATTCCTTCAGACGAGGCATTTGATTTTGTACTTGACTGTGCAACCTCAATTACCCAAAACGGCAAGATTGAATATTACGAAAGAATCGGCGAGGCTGTTCATCCCGGAACAGTAATCGGTCTCGATGGTGAAAGCGTTGAGGGCGATGCAGGCGAAGCTCTTAAGAGAATTCGTCAGGGTACTGCGGCTCTTACGGCACTCGGCGGTATAGGCGAAGCACTCGGCGGCTACAAAGGCTACGGCTATGCTATGATTATTGAGCTCCTTTCAGCCGTTCTCCAGGATGGTAACTACGGAAAGGCTCTCAACGGTAAGGACGAAAACGGAAATCTCATTCCGTACCACCTCGGTCATTTCTTCCTTGCTATCGACACATCAAAATTCGTGGGCGAAGCTGAAACAAGAAAGAAAACAGGCGACATTCTTCGCGACATAAGAGCATCCAGAAAGGCTCCGGGCGAGGACAGAATCTATACAGCGGGCGAGAAGGAATATCTCGTTTGGAAGGAAAGAGAGAATTCGGGCGTTCCGATTAACGAGGCTGTTCAAAAGGAAATCAACGAGGTTAGAGATAAGCTTGGCTTGAACTACACCTTCCCTTGGGAGGATAATTATGTTCCTTACGAAAAGGACGAAAAAATCACATCCCATATCGAAAGAAAGTAATACAAAATTATTTCAGGGCAGTTGCCCTTGGGTGACTGCCCAAGGGTAATTGCTCTTATTTTTGTTATTTAATTCACAAAGAGCAGTACGCCAAATACGGATTATTTCATCAGAGAGGAAAATAAAATGAACATCAGAGAAGAATCCTTACAAAAGCATTACGAATGGAACGGAAAAATCGAGGTTGTTGCAAAGACAAAGGTTAATGACAGCAAGGCTCTTTCACTTGCTTACACTCCGGGTGTTGCTGAACCCTGCCTGGAAATTCAAAAGGATATTGACAAAAGTTATGAGTTGACAAGAAGAAATAACCTTGTCGCTGTAATCACCGACGGCAGTGCCGTTCTCGGTCTCGGTGACATCGGACCCGAAGCAGGTATGCCGGTTATGGAGGGAAAATGCGTTTTATTCAAGGAGTTCGGAGATGTAGATGCGTTCCCTCTTTGCGTAAAAACAAAGGATGTTGACGAATTTGTTGAAACTGTATACAATATTTCGGGCTCGTTCGGAGGAATTAATCTCGAAGATATTTCTGCTCCGAGATGCTTCGAAATAGAAGAAAAGCTCAAGGAAAAATGTGACATCCCTATCTTTCACGATGACCAACACGGAACGGCGGTTGTTGTTAGTGCCGCACTCATAAATGCAACAAAAATTATAGGAAAGAGCTTATCCGAATGCAAGGCTGTTATCAATGGTGCCGGTGCTGCCGGAACAGCTATTGCAAAGCTTTTGATGACTCTCGGTCTCAAGGATGTTATTTTATGCGACCGAACCGGAGCTATCTATGAGGGAAGAGAAAAGCTCAATGGTGCAAAGCAGGATATTGCAAGGCTGACAAATCGAGGTATGACAAAGGGTGGATTAAAAGAAGCAATCATCGGAACTGATATTTTTATCGGTGTTTCGGCACCGGGCGTTCTTACTCCCGAAATGATAAAAACCATGCAACCCGACCCGATAGTTTTGGCTATGGCAAATCCGACTCCCGAGATTATGCCGGACGAGGCGAAAGCGGCAGGTGCAAAAATTGTCGGAACAGGTCGCTCGGATTTTCCAAACCAAATCAACAATGTTGTTGCTTTCCCCGGAATCTTCAGAGGCACATTTGATGTCAGAGCAAGTGCGATAACCGAGAATATGAAAATCGCGGCAGCTTATGCTATTGCATCCCTCGTTGACGAGGACAAGCTTGAACCGGATTACATTCTACCGTACGCATTCGACGAACGAATCAAGGACACAGTAGCAAAGGCTGTTGCCGAGGCTGCTCGCAAGGACGGAGTTGCACGAATTTAACCTAATGTTCAAAAGGACTTGAAGCAGATTTTGCTTCAAGTCCTTTTTGTTATCAATTTTTTTTATTAAGTTCGATTGCTCGAGCGGAATTCGCTATTGCTATGAGACAAACTCCAATATCTCCGAAAATCGCGAACCACATCGGTATTTCCTTTGCAAGCACAACATCAAGCACAAGAATCACGAGCTTAATTAATATTGAAAAATAGATGTTTTCAAGAGCAATATTGTGAATCTTTCTTGCGTTTTTCTTGACCTTATCAATAGCATTTTCGCTATCTCGAATAATTACCATATCTGCAAGCTCTACACTTTGGGCTGTGCAATCCTCACCAACGGCAACTGCAACATCAGCCGCCTCGAGCATGGAATTATCATTTATTCCCTTTCCGAGATAAATCACACGATGACCTTGATTTTGGAGCACCTTAATATCATCAACGCTCTTATTGTCATTATAATTTATAACAATGTCGCAATCATTAATTATATCAAGCGTTCCCGTATTCTTAACGAAAACATCATCATTCGAGCACGCACCGACTCCGGCACTAAAGCACAACGGAACGGAAATAACTATCGCACAAGGACAGCCGACAACTATTGCCGCAAGACCTCTATGGAGCCACTCGCTCCACAATCCCCCCATAAACAAAGGAGGAACAACAGCAATCAATACGGAAATAATACAAATTGCAGGAGTATATACTCTTGCAAATTTTGTTATCATCTGCTCCGTCTTGCTTTCTTTATTATCATAATGGCGTGGAAGCGTATAACTTTCGTGCTTTTCATCGAAGATTTTATCAATTGCTCTACGGCTTCTTGAAACAGCGGAGCCCTGAACGAACTCGCCGATATTGAATAATAGCATTACAGCAACACCCTCGGTATATTCCCCTATTACAAAGGCTCCGAGCGATGCTACGGTCATAAGAAAATTTTCATCAAAGATTCGTCCGTGAATAACGCCGTCAACAGCGTTTCTTACAACAGTAAATCCAACCGTTATATACGCCACTATAAAGCAAATAAGATATACAAAATCGGGAAGTGACGAAATCTCGCCGCAAATACATCCCAAAACAAAAAAGACAATACTTATTATAATTCTCGAAAGCATTTCCTTTTTGTGTTCCTTGAAATGGTCATCCCCGCAACAGCCGCAGCCATGATTATCGGGTGTATGATTTTCACAGCAATGCTCATAATTATGCTCGTGGGTGTGCTGATTATTATGATTATCGTGATTATGCTCACTCATATAATTCACTCGCCTTTCTATATGCGATTTTTACATTATATCACAACGCAATACCGATTACAATACTGTGTTTTTGC
>CAMFPZ010000074.1 GCA_945979635.1 uncultured Eubacterium sp. | reverse complement strand
CAACTACTTGGTTGAAAAAGGAATTGAACCGTCAAGACTGTTAATTGAGGACAAATCAAAATCAACGAGAGAAAATTTTGAAAATACCGCAAAGTTGCTTGAAAGCAAGGGTATTAAAGCAGACGAGCTTCTTGTTGTAACGAACGAATTTCACGAATACCGTGCATCGGAATTTGCAAAGCGAAGTGGATTCAAAGCGAGCTCATATCCGAGCAAAACTCCTTGGAACGGGTATATGCCGTTTGTCACAAGAGAAATATTTGCAATAGTATATCAAATTTATTTGAATTAGAAAAAAGCCTTGAATTAGGATTTCCTAACTCAAGGCTTTTTGTTATTCTTTGCTTTCGATTAATTTGCAGTCAACATCAAATATTTTGAATTGATTATTTTCTACTCTGGCGATAGTAAGCGTTATTGTATCACCCGGCTTCGATTTACTCAAGGTAGAAGTAAGAACATCAATTGATGTCAGAGTTTCACCATTAATCGCAACAATCATATCATATTGCTTTACATCCTTATTAGCAAGGTCGGAGTCCCCACTAATCTCATTAATAATCATAGCACCCTGTGCATCCTTGAATCCTTTTTCTGCAAGAGCGTTTAAGATATTGCTTGCATTTGAGGCATTGGTTACGCCTGTATAGGTTAAGCCGATTTTTGCTCTACCGGCAACATAACCGTTTTTAATTAGACTGTTTGCAGTTTCAACAGCAGTATTGCTTGGAACGGCAAAGCCCATTCCTTCATATTCTGTTGACGCAATTTTTGATGAATTAATACCAATTACCTGACCCTGCATATTAAACAGAGCTCCACCCGAATTGCCCGGATTGATTGCCGTATCGGTTTGTATACATTCTGTGTTATATCCGATTGAAGAAGCAACAGGTCTGTCAAGTGCAGAAACAATACCGGTTGCAACGCTGTTCATAAACTTACTGCCACCCGGACAACCGATAGCAACACATTGCTCACCAACCTCAATATCCTTGCTGTCGCCAAATGTTGCAATCTTGAACCCTGTTTTGTCAATAGAAAGAACACCGATATCTGTTTGACTGTCATATCCAACCATATTTGCGTCGTATTCTTTTCCGTCGTTAGTAGTAATCTTGAAGCTGCTTCCGTTAGCGATAACATGGGCACAGGTCATAACATAGGTTTTTCCGTTACCCTCGCTCATAAGAACGCCGGAGCCTTCACCCGAAAGCCTTGCACTGTTTGAAGAACCATTATTAGAAGAGCCATAGCCGAAGAAATAATCGTATGTGCTTGGAACTGAATATACAGAAATAAGCACGCAGGAATCCATATTATTAGCCGCAACGCCGGCAACAGTATAGTTGCCGTCCTTATCGGTTTTTGCCGCCTCGTTACTGCTGTTTACCGAAGCTGAAGCATCATCGGACATCGTTACGCTCTCCTTGTTTTCACCTAACGAGACTGACCTTGATATCGAAACAGCAATACCTACAATGCTGATAACAGCACATACAACTATAATGGCAATTACAATCTTCAATGCCTTATTATTCTTCTTATGCTTATTTGCATTTACTACCTTTCCGTTTACCACAACGCCCGGCTGCGGCTGATAATAACCCTTATTACTATGTCCCGTGCTCGGCTGATAATACGATTGAGCATTATTCGGAGTATTGGCATTATTATAATAGCCTGTCGAATTTCCATTAGGCATTTGTCCCGAATTCGGTTGAGATTGACTCGGCGGCACAAAATGGTATTCACCATTACCATTAGGTACGCCGTTTTGATTGTTGAATTCATCCATAAAAATTATCTCCTTTACGCCGCATATAGCGATAATTATTTTTTCTTTGGAAGAGTGAAAACAAATTCCGCCTCACTCACACTATCGGAACGGGCAAATATTCTTCCGCCGTGCATTTCCACCATAGTCTTAACAATATAAAGTCCGAGACCTGCTCCCCTTGAATCGAGAGAACGCGACTTGTCAACCTTATAGAAACGTTCAAAAATATGGGTCAGCTCATTAGGATTTATACCCTCTCCGCTGTTCTTTATACTTACTCTGATATTATCACCAATGTCGGCAATTTCTATTTTAATATACCCGTTATCGTTAGTGAATTTTACAGCATTATCAAAAAGATTATAGACAACCTGATAAATCATATCAGGATCAGCAACCACATAATGTACACCCACATCATCAAGACCGACGATTTCGATATTCTTATTCTCTATTTTCTGTTCAAAGGTCAGAAGAATATGAATAATTTGGTCTGTCAAATTATAGGGCTTCGGCTTCATTTGGAAATCGCCGCTTTCAATCTTGCTCATATTAAGCATAGCAACAACGAGCCGAGAAAGTCGTCGAACCTCGTCGGACACGATTTTCAAATAATAGTCCTCCTTTTCCTTCGGAATAGTACCATCCAGAATGCCGTCGATAAAGCCGGCTATCGAAGTCATAGGAGTCTTTAGCTCGTGCGAAACATTCGCAACAAACGAGCGTCGTGAGCTTTCAAGCTTATCGAGTGCATCTGCCATATCATTAAAGGCATATCCCAAATCGGAAAGCTCGTCATTCGTTTTTATACTTACTCTATATGAAAAGTCGCCAACAGCAAATTTCTTTGCAGCAAGGCTCATTTGTTGAAGCGGAGTTACCATTCTCTTCGTCAAAACCCAAATGAGAACCCCTGCAAAGCAAAGGCAAATAAGTGCCACAGTAAGGAATACTTTTATGATAAGCAAGACAGTTCCTGTTGTACCTGCCGGAGTAACAGCGAAAACGGAGCCAATAATCTGCTCATTTCCGCTAAAGCCATTATTATCATACTCGGATACAATGGGTGATCCTACAATATAGTACATTTCTCCGTTAAGCGATGTTTTTCCTATGGATGCACCCTCATAAACCCTCTGAATCTGTCTGTCATCAATGAGCATACTACGATGCGATTTGCAAACCATAGAGCCCGTTTTGAAGGCTTGAATTCCTGTTTGCTCCTTGCACATAATAACACTTCCGCCGGTATCACAAACAAAGACATCTGCATCAATACAGGAGGAAACCATATTCAGACTTTCACATATAGCCTCCTTGCCGAAGCTATAGCCATTGTTCATATCGTTCACAATAAGATTTTGCGAAACGGCAGCGGCAAGCGATTTTGTATTTTCGCTTAAGAGGGAGGTTTTTTCCTTTAGAGAATATGTGTTCACTATTCCGATAAGAACAGAGCCAAGCACAGCGAATGTCGTAAGCAATATGCCCATAAAAAGCAAAAAGTATTTCGTAAAGAGATTTTGTCGTTTGCTTCTTTTTGCAGGAATAGTCATATATTAGTCCTTTGTTTCAAATTTATATCCAACGCCCCAAACGGTTTTAAGGCACCATTTATCGGAAACATTCTCGAGCTTCTCGCGAAGTCGCTTAACATGAACATCCACCGTTCTGCTGTCACCGTAATAATCGAAGCCCCAAACCTCATCAAGAAGCTGGTCACGAGTATAAACTCTGTTCGGATTAGAGGCGAAATGATAAATAAGCTCAAGCTCTTTCGGCGGAGTGTCAACAGCAACACCCTTAACCTTCATTTCGTAATTAGTAATATTTATCTCAAGGTTATCATATATTACTGTCTTCTTTTCCTTTTCGGAATTTGCAGACTCGCCATTTGTTCTGCGAAGCACAGCCTTAACACGAGCCATAACCTCCTTTGCATCGAACGGCTTAACAACATAGTCATCCGCACCAAGCTCCAAGCCGAGCACCTTATCGAAGGTTTCGCCCTTTGCCGTGAGCATAATAATCGGAGCAGAGGAAATCTTTCGGATTTCACGACACACCTGCCAACCGTCCATTTTCGGAAGCATAATATCAAGAAGAACTAAATCAGGAGTCTTATTCTTGAACTTTTCAACAGCCTCCTGGCCGTCATTTGCGGTAAATACTGCGTAGCCCTCATTCTCCAAATAAAGCTTTAAAAGCTCGCAAATATTCAAATCATCATCAACTACAAGAATTTTATTTGCCATAATATTCATCCTTTCTCCGTTTGTAGCCATAATACACCAGTATTTTGTTTACAATTTGTATTTTAGGTAAACAAAGAGTTAATTTTTTTAACAATTAATTAAGCATTATTTATCAAATTTTTACCAATCATTTCCGCGTTTTTCGCAGCTTTCAACGAAGTCAATAAACTGCTTTGCACATCTCGGAGAGCGTCCGCCCCTTCTTCGTGCCCATTGCTCGGCAGAATCGCACAGCCTCTCAATATCACACTGCAAGCCTCTGTCTGCCGCAATTTTCTTTACTATATCCAAAAAATCTGCCTTATCAGGATTTATAAATGTAACAGAAAGACCGAATCTATCCGAAAGGCTCAATTCCTCCTGAAGAGTATCGCTTCTGTTGACATCATTTTCTCTGTCGGAGAAATTCTCCTTTATGAGATGGCGTCGATTAGATGTTGCATAAATCAAAATATTACTCTTCCTGCCGGATAACGAACCCTCGAGTGCCGCCTTAAGCTCGCCGAAGCTATCCTCATGACTGTTGAAGCTCAGATCATCTATGAAAATAATAAACTTCATAGGGCTGTCGGCAATCTTTTCGCGAATCATTGTAAGGTCATTTATATCGCCCTTTGATATTTCTATCATTCGCAGACCTTGATTTTTGTATTCATTCAGTATCGCGTGGACAGTAGAGCTTTTTCCTGTTCCTCTGTCGCCGTAAAGCAAAACATTATTCGCCGGAAGATTTTGAATGAATGCCTCTGTATTATCAATAACCTTTTGTCTTTGGAGCTCATAATTTTTCAAATCATTCAGCGAAATAGAGCCAACGCTTGAAATAGGCACAAACTCCTCGTTTCGCCAGGTAAAGGCAACAAATTTTGCAAACATACCATAGCCGTTCGACCTATGGAAGGTCTTTAGGTCGTCGATATGCTCGCTCCAATTCTCGGTTAGCGGAAGCATTGCTCTACCGCTTGAATTCCATTTAGGCATAGCCTTCAAAACCTCAGCAATATCCTCATTGGGCTGAGCAGGACAAATATCATCAGCCGAAATTCCGGCTATCATCTCCAGCTTTTGCAAATCCGATTTTACGCCATCAAGAATTGAGTCATCAAGCATATCACATTCGCCTGCCGCCGCGGCCTTTGTAAACACATTATCGTCGGTAAGAATCAGCTTTGATACATAATGCCTAAACGATTTATGAGTTGACAAAAGCTTGAAGAATCTACTTTGCTTCGCCAAAACTGTTTCATCCTCCAGAGAATTCAGCAAATCGTACAAGGCTGAAATTATCTCATCCTGTTTGAAATCATATACGCAAAGCGATTCGATATAATATCTAATCCGCACCGCCTTTTTCAATACTATCACCCCATAGTCCACTTAGAAAATTAAAAAAATATATA
>CAMFPZ010000073.1 GCA_945979635.1 uncultured Eubacterium sp. | reverse complement strand
ACATAGTCGAGATATTGATTTACAAGCTCGACAATGGGAATGTCGTTAATATTCAATTTATGCTTATTTATGAGGTGAAGAAGAAGGTCCATAGGTCCTTCAAAAACCTCAATTTTATAAGTTAAATTATCCATTTAGTTTCCTATAAAAATTAATCTTGGGATTATTGTTATAAATCTCATTAAAAGGTTCGTTAAATAGCTAATCGGTGTATTGAGCACTCCTGTGAACAAAAGCACCATTAAGCCAATCATAATGTATCTTTCGTACATCATATATTTGTAATAAATCTTATCGGGTAATGCTGCCGCTACAATTTTTGAACCATCAAGTGGCGGTATTGGAAGAAGATTGAAAACAGCAAGCATTACATTAATTTGAGCAGCATAAAGGAAGAATGTTGCAACGGCAAGCATAATTTGAGAATTATTGCTGAAATTAGCAAATATGAAGTAGCCCCAAACCGAAATGAATCCCATAAGTAGATTTGCAGCGGGACCTGCAAGTGCAGTTAGAGCCATTCCTGACTTTTGGTTTTTGAAATTTCTCGGATTAATCGGAACGGGATTTGCATATCCGATACCGAAAAGGAATATCATAACCGTACCTATCGGATTAAGATGAGCAAAAGGATTTAGGGAGAGACGATTTTGATTTTTTGCTGTCCTATCACCAAGTGCATACGCCATTAATCCGTGAGCGAGCTCGTGAATAGGCAGACAGCAAAACACAACGAAGCATCTGGACAAAACAGCAATTATTGCCGCTAAATACTCTCCCTGCATAATATATTTGAAAATTGAAATCATTTAATCACCTGTAATAATTTTAATCTCTTTTTGCGATAACTATTCTATCATTTTTGAAAATATCCTGAATAACTGTTGTATTATTGAAATTAGTTAAAATATCCTTGATTACGGTTCCTTGTTCATTCCCGATTTCTAGAATAAGGTAACCGTTTTTCTTTAGGCGTTCAAACCATTTGTCATTTATTATTCTGTAAAAATCCAGTCCGTCAGTTCCGCCGTCGAGAGCTATTTTTGGCTCAAACTGCACCTCTTTTTGGAGGCTTTTTATTTCGTTAGACTTTATATATGGTGGATTTGAAATAATAATATCTGCCATATCCGTTACTATATTGTTAGATATATCATCATTAATCGGAATGACATTATCGAGTGCATTGCAATTTTTTATTAGATATGAAAACGCTTTTTCGCTTTTTTCTATACAGTACACCTTTGAATTTGATATTTTTTTTGCAATACTGATTCCTATACAACCGCTTCCGGAGCACAAGTCAATTATGGTTGGATTTTTAATCGTCATTGCTTTGTTTACAGCATGTTCAACAAGCTCCTCGGTTTCAGGTCTGGGAATAAGCACACCCTCGCCAACATAAAATTCACTTTCGTAAAAATCCCATTTGCCGAGGATATATTGGAGCGGCTCTCCGCTTTTCAGTCTCCATAAATAATCGGCAAGTTTTTTTGTTGCAATAAAATCATCCTTGTGAAGAATAAAATCATTGAGCGTGATTTCTGCAATACTGCATACTATATTTTTCGCCTTAAATTCAGGTTCATCAACACTGTTTGCTTTTAGGAAAAGCACGCTATAATCATATGCTTGTTTTACATTCATTACTTAATTTCGTCGTCCTCAATATTTTCTGTAATAACTGCCTTTAGGGATTCTATTCCAACCTCGATAATATCGTCTTCAGGCTCCTTTGTTGTTATTCTTTGCATCCACAAGCCGGGAGCAGATAATATTTTTACAAACAGATTATTATGTTTTCCGGCATATTTTATGAACTCATATCCGATTCCCATAATCAGCGGTATGAGTGGTAGCTTAATAAGCATCCATGCCACTGTGTTTTGCTTAAGCTCTGTCGGAACAACAAGGGACAAAAGGGTTACTATCACAATGCTCAAAATCAGCATAACAAACATAAAGGATGTTCCGCAACGCGGATGGAATCTCGAGCACCTCTTAACATTTTCTACTGTCAATTCCTCGCCTGCTTCATAGCAAGCGATGCTTTTATGCTCTGCACCATGATATTTGAACAATCTTTTTATATCTTTCATTTGAGAAACGAGAAGCATATATATTACGAAAATTACTATTTTCATACAGCCTTCGATAGTTCCCTGCCAAGATGTCAAAGCCATGTCGGTTAGTGCGTTGAGCTTGTTGAAAATTAACACGGGAAAATAGAAAAATATTAAAAACGCAAGTCCAATACCCAAAACGGAAGCGATTACCATAATGAAGTCCATAAATTTATCGCCCATTTTTTCGGTTAGCCATTTTTCAAATTTATTCATTTCCACATCTTCTAAATCTTCCATACCTGAAACCTCAGCCGAATGCATCAAAAGCTTATATCCAAGTATCATAGATTCAATGAAAGCAACGATGCCTCTTATGACGGGAAGACCGAAAAATTTATTCTTATCTCTTAAGTGCTTCACCTCGTGGTATTCGATACAAATTGATTCATCAGGCTTTCTTATAGCAGTTGCAACACCCTTTGGACCCTGCATCATTACGCCCTCAATAAGTGCCTGTCCACCGACAGAGGTGATATGTGATTTTTTACTCATATGTTATCCTTAAAATTAGTATTTTTGTTGTTGCGGTGATTCGAGTAGAGGCAACATAATCGTTACCAATGTTCCCTTACCCTCAATGCTGTTTATATCCAGATAGCCGTTGTGCAGATTAATGATTTCAGTAGTCACTGCTAATCCTATTCCGGAGCCTTTAACGCTCACATTTGCCTTGTAGAATTTTTCCTTTACGTGAGGCAAATCCTCCTTGGAAATTCCACAACCTTGGTCGGCTATTCCTATTTTTACAAAGTCCTTACTATCCTTCTTTATGAATTCAGCCTTAACTAATATCTTACTGCCCGGTCTCGAATATTTTAGTGCATTGTCGAGAATGTTCATAAAAACCTGCTTGAGCCTGTTCGCATCTGCATTTGCAACAGTCGGGATTTCGGGTATACTGTATTTTACCTCGTAGCCCTCTCTCAAGGCTCTTTCTATGAAGGTGAACAATGTTTCTTCAAGCTCGGCTAATATGTCTGTTTTTGCCAGCCTTAAGGTCATACGACCGCTTTGAAGCCTTGAGAAATCAAGCAGTTCTTCAACAAAGCCTTCAAGTCGTCCCGCTTCCTTAACTATAACCTGCAATCCCTTTTGGGTCAACTCATCAACATTGTCTTGATTTCCTAAAATAAGCGTTTCGCCCCAACCTTTTATTGAAGTGAGCGGAGTTCGAAGCTCATGGGATATTGTCGAAATAAAATCATTTTTCATCTTATCGGCAGTTGCAATTTCAGCAGCCATTGTGTTAATGCTGTCTGCCAAGTCACCGATTTCGTCGTTATATTTTTTTTCTATTCTTACATCTAGATTTCCTTGAGCAATTAGAGTAGTTGCACTGTTTATTTCCTGAACAGGAATTATAATTGTTCTAATAAAATACAGATTAGACAGAATAATTATTGCCAGAACGAGAATGAAAACTACAGCTATTAAAAAGCATATTTTCGCAATTTGGTTATCTACCTCATCTACACAGGTCATAACACGAATTGCTCCGAATTCGATGCCTTCGGAATTTCTTATTATTCTTGTTACGGCGAAAACCTTTTGATTATCTGTAATTTTTCCGATGTATTTTCCTCTGTCCGATTTATCTTCGAGTGCTTTCACAAAATCGGGCATATCGCTGCTTTTGTATATATCATTATCAATAGCGAAGCCGTTTGAAGAAAGTACTACATTTCCGTCATTGTCAATTATCCAAACAGTAGTAGAATCCTTACTTTCGTAGGAATCAACAAATTGAGCGGCTGCCGTTTCGAGTGAGTCGCCGTTATTTATGCAGCTTTCAAAGTAATTCACAGCTGAATCGGAGGCAGCTGAATTTATAATGCTTTCAACCGAACTATAATAATAGTTATGAATGGTTATAGCAAATATAGTAAAAGCAATGGCAAAGAGTAATACAATAAGACCTATTATGAATATAAGCCACCTACGAGTAATACCCTCGATTTTTTTGCTTTTCAGTTTTTCGGTCAAAATTGCATTAAAATCCTTTGTCATTTAGGAAATGTTCCTTTACTGTTCGTTAGTAATCCATTTATAGCCAAGTCCCCAAATTGTTACAAGTCTTGTCGGACTTGACGGGTTATCTTCGATTTTCATTCTTAAACGACGAATATTAACATCAACGATTTTTTCGTCGCCGAAATAATTTGCACCCCAAACCTGCTTGAGAATATCATTTCTTGAAAGTGCCGCATTGGGATTTTTGAAGAAATATTCGATAATTTGGAATTCAACCTGTGTCAATTCAATCATTATGCCGGATTTTAATAGGGTTCGATTCCTTAAGTTAAGTTCGAATTCGTCTAATGTAATACAATCGGACAGGTTGTCATTTTTTCTGATTCCTCTTGTCATTTCGACTCTTCTGTACACAGCGTCGACTCTTGCCATAAGCTCACTGGGAGAAAACGGCTTAGTTACATAATCATCGGCACCAAATAATAGACCTGTAACCTTATCCATTTCCTGTGTTTTAGCACTTAACATAATGATTCCGAGGTCGTTGGAAATACTGCGAAGCTCCTTGCAAACCGTTAAGCCATCCATTTCGGGCATCATAATGTCAAGAATTGCAACATCATAGCCCTGCACATCCATTTTGAATTTATTTATTGCCTCCAGTCCGTTATCTGCCTGTTCAACCACATAGCCGGAACGAGTCAAATTTATCACAATAAATTCGCGGATAGATTCCTCGTCTTCTGCAACAAGTACCTTTTTCATATCTATTCCCTGCCTTTCATATCAGCAAATAATAATCAATTCCTTTAGCTGTTCAATATCTATCGAAATATTAGAATTATTATAGCATTTAGCTAAATAATAGTAGCCTGATTGCTCAAAAACCACTTCATAATCTTTTTCATTTTCTTCTTTGTACGAAGCCTTTAGTACGGGCTTTACAGAAAATGCAATTTCGTTATTTCCATCGAGTACGGAGATTTCTCTGCTTTCCTTATTGTATTGAGCGTTAATGTTCTTATATAATTCGTCAGGAATGAGAATGGAATATCTATCATCCTTAACAAAGAGTGAATAAGCACAATGAATCAGGATTGAGCTTTTGTATATTTTCCAATCAATACCCATAATTGAATCTGCAAAGACTTTATCATCAGTGGGGATTTCTATATGTCCATCCGAATTTATATCGTCGCAATTAATAAGACAGCTTCTCGAGGTTCCGCTAGTCACTCCCGAAGAATAGCTGTAAAATGGCGAAACTATTGAATCGTAAATATCCGAATAATAAATTATTTCCGTTAGCTTGCTGTCACCGCTTGAACCAAGTGCATCGGCATATATTTTTGCTGTCTCTTATACACATCTGACGCTGCCGACGATACTCCTTGTG
>CAMFPZ010000072.1 GCA_945979635.1 uncultured Eubacterium sp. | reverse complement strand
AGTCGAAACAATATGGTTTTGACACAATCTTTTCCGCCAATACTTTGTTAAATTATTTTTGAATACGGCAGTATGCAAAAATAATTATGCCTTGTCTTGACGCAAAATATTTGCATCAAAACTGCAAGGCACCTAAAATACAAAATTATGAGGAAATTTGTGCATTTCTTTGTTGCAGGCATACTTGCGTATGTCAAAACAAAAAATGTGCAAAGATGCCATTATTTTGCATTTTAGGCATATTATTTCGGCTACCGCCAACTTAGGGTAACGGTAATAATCCGAACCACGGTTTATCGTGACAGATATTGCCCTTACTCTTCGTTAAAATACTCGTTAATCCGAAAGGATTAACTGCGTTTTGTGCCTTGATTAAGACCAAATCTGCACACGATAAACTTCAAAGCATCAAAAATACTTGGAGTAAAGATGAGTTTTGTCGCTTTAATACGGCATTTTTGACGGGTTCGGATTATTACCGTTACCCTATAATTAAGGAGAGAATATGAAGGAATGTAATTTTTGCGGATATAAAAATAATGACGATGATATAATCTGTGCCGATTGCGGACATTACATTGACACGGGTGATGCCGTACCGGAAGAAAAAAACAATAAAAAAAGAAATGCAATAATTATTGCAGCAGTTGTCATTATTCTTGCCGTTGCTGTAGGAGTAGCGGTTTTTGCATCAGCGTCGAGCAAAAACACGGAGGATGAAACAACTCTTCAAGACGCTTCAACCTCATCGGCAATTACAACCGATGCACCCACTGAAGCCACAACGGACGAAGCCTCTACCGAAAGCACAACAGCCTCTTCTTCCACCACGGCATACAGTATAGTGAATACAACAGTAGACATAGGAGAAATTCAAAAATATGAGGATTTCATAAAGGAATACAACAACTCATCAGACGAAGAGGATGAGGAGCTTACTCCTGAGGAAATAGAGCAAATAAAAAAAGAGAGAATCTATATTCAAGCAATGCTGGACGAAATTACGGACCAAAGGGATATGCTAACTGCAATTGATCCTGTCAAAAATTCGGACAAAATAGCCGAGCTTAATCAGGATATCGGTAAGCTGCAAATGATGCTTGATTTTTATGATGCAATTCTCGAACAATTATAATAATAATCCGTAGCGAATTTTGCTACGGATTAGTTTTTTTATTTTACTTGTTGGATTTCGACACTTTTATCAATGCCGTTAAAGAGCTTGAATCTATCCTTCCAAACCTTGTCCTTTACATCGCTGCACCATACATAATCGTTATAAGGCAATCTCTTCACCTCGATAACGCTCTGGGTTTGAGAATCCTGAACAGCCTTTTCGACTCTCTTTACATCAGCGGTATGAATTACAAAATATACATAAAAAAGGAATGCGAACGCAACAAATGCAGTCAATACAGTAACTCTCAATGCCTTTGAAATCTTTTCCCTTACTTCCTCATTAACATTTGCATATATATCAAGAGCAAGTACAAGCATCATAACATAAGGAGCAAAGAAGCACCTACTGCCTATCGGAGTTACGACAAAAAGCGGAGCAATCATACATCCTACACTCAAATAATAGAAAAGCAGCTTTACTCTCTTATTTATTTCGAGAGGAAGCACGAGCAGGAATACGCCCATAGCCACGATATATACAAGCGTTGCAAGTCCCTCGCATTTTGTGAGAAATCCGGTAGCCTTAACGCCCGAAACAGCATTCATAACAGAAAGCGAAGCAAACATAACGATTACAGCCAAGCTCATTTCGCCGATTATTCTTACAAGCTTTTTGGAAATGAATTTCCTTACGCAAATCCAAAGTACAACACACATACCTGCAAGAACGACATTAAGAACAAAATTATCCAAAAAGCCTTCCGGCATAATAGTATTCAAATAAGCATTCAACGCTCTCTTAACAGTTCCGACAATACCTCCGTCGCCCATTGTACGATAGCCGTCCTCACCTGTTGCGACACTATGGTAAACAGAATTGGAGAACATTGTGAGCGCTCCTGCAACTGCTCCGACAAAGAAAGCAATATGCGAAGCAACGAGCTTTTTGAACTTTATCAAAACGAAAAGGATTACATATAATCCCAAAACGAGCGAATAAATCGTAATATGCTCAACTATCATTGAACCGACAAAGCCGAGCAGCAGCATAGGCACAGCGTGCCATATAGGGTATTTTGGAAGCTCATCCTCATAAATTCCTCTGACATAGCATATGTATATCAGCATAAGAAAAATAGAGGTTGTATAGTTTGCAAAGCCGCTCGTCCAAACAACAGCCTGTCTCAACATAGGAACAGGCATAAGAAGCATAACCGAAGAAATCAAATAAACAGCATTTTTTTGATTCCCCGTAATCTTATTCACCAGCGAAACAATACCCGTCAGGCAAGTTGCCATAGTAACGGTCTTCAAGACATTCGAACGAGTGAGTGCAAGAACAATCAAGTTTCCTGCATATCGACCGCTATAATTATCGAACCAATTACTAAGTCTTGCAAGACCGATTGAGCTACCCCAAGCCCAGTCATCGCCGGAGTACGGAAACAGACTGCACAGCACAAGCAGAGCGACAAAAATGACTGCATATACTGCAAGCAAGGGCAGTTGCTTTGAATTTTGCTTACTGATTTTATTATTCATTTTCTTCACCCTTCTTTTTTCTGAAAATGATATACTTGCTGAAAAAATAGTTCAAAATTACTACAACAACTGCAAGAATAATCTTTGAAATCATCTGACCTGTTACAGTAAAGCCAAGCACGGTCATACCAAATTTTCCGAACCCAAACACTTCGACAAAGAGCAGCAAGCCGCCCTCTTCAATAGCAAGGCTGAACAATCTTGCGGCTGTAAACGAGCCGATTTCTTTTAGCACAACACCGGGTTTAAAGCTCTTTGACTCAAATACCCAAATCTTATTTGTAATGTAAGCGAAGGCAACTGCAACAGCCCATGCGATGATATTGCTCAAAAGATACAAATCATTTCCCAAAACTATTTCGCAAGCACGAAATGCAACGAAATTAACGACAGTCGTCAATACGCCAAAAATAACATAGGTTATTACTTCTTTATATTTTTCAAATAACTTTTTCATCATTTTCTCCGTTATCTAAATGTTCCTTAAGAATAAAGACAGGTCGTTGCTTCACCTGGTCGTATACCTTGGACAAATACTCGCCCAAAATACCGAGGCCGAACAACTGCATTCCGCCGAGCAGCAACATCAAAACAACAATCGTTGCATAGCCCGGAACAGCAATTCCAAAAAACAACTTTTGTACAACAACCACCAAAAGATAAACAACCGAAATCATAGCGGAAACAATTCCGACATATGACGCCAGCTTCAACGGGAAGGAGCTGAATGCAACAACGCCTTGAATAGCATATTTCAGAAGCTTCATAAAATTCCACTTAGAGCTTCCGCTCTGTCTTTCCTGCACCTCATAAGGAATATATTTTGTATTAAATCCTACGAAGCTGAATATACCCTTTGAGAAGCGATGATATTCTCCGATATTGATTATGGCATCAATAACCTTTCTGTTGAACAATCTGAAATCAGAAGCACCATTTACAAATTCCACATCACTTACACGATTAATAATCTTATAAAAAGTTGACTTAAATGCGGACATAATCTTGCTTTCTTTTCTTTCATCCTGATATGCCGTTACACAATCAACATCATCTTCTGTTCTGATAATATTCATCATTTCGACAACAACATCGGGATGTTGCTGAAGGTCGGCGTCGATTATACACGCATAATCGCCTTTTGCCGCATTCAGGCCTGCAAAAATAGCCGCTTCCTTACCAAAATTTCTACTAAAGGACAAAACCTGAATATTGCTCTCATTTTTATGATTTTCAAAAATTGAATGAAGCTTCACGAGCGTCTTATCCCTACTTCCGTCATCAACAAAAACAAATTCGTATTCGTCGATATTTCCCTTGAAGGAACGAACTGCCTCATCGTAAAAGCTTTCAACATTACCCTCTTCATTATAGCAAGGAACAACCAAAGAAAGCATATATATTTCCTCCTCTTTCAACATAACAATTTAATCCAAATAAAATTATATCATAGAATATCAGCCATTACAAGCACTAAATAATAACAACATATTATAATATACAGCTAAACGAAAATCCGCAGCAACCATGCTACGGATTTTCCTTATTACCTATACTAAACCTGGGAATATGATTCTTAATATAATCCCGT
Source organism: uncultured Eubacterium sp. (assembly GCA_945979635.1). Taxonomy (GTDB): domain Bacteria; phylum Bacillota; class Clostridia; order Oscillospirales; family Acutalibacteraceae; genus Eubacterium_R. Next base: position 1,271 of record CAMFPZ010000072.1, on the reverse strand, counting down.
GTATAATCCGAAAAAGCTCGCTTCAATATTTGCTTAAAGCGTTCCTTTTGTACCTCATCTGTATTCTGGAGACTATCAATGAGCCTTGTAATCCTATGAAAGTCGAGAGATTTGAAATCATAATAATCATTAATTTGGAGCTCGTGAGCAACCAGCTCCAGAGTGTCAAAGAACGCCTCGAGATCATCCTCTCCGACATAATCAATCATATCATTAATATAGTCGCTTGCATATTCCGAAACAGAATCAAACGACTCGCAGGTCTTGAAACAATCATTTTCGATTACCCAAGAGCTGACCTGATGCTGTTTCAAGCCACTATTCGTGCTTTGAACTATCACAGGCTCAACCTCGTGATTAAGCATTCTGCCAAAAAAGCTACTGACGGGAGCAAAGAATTTTATTCTATCTCGAATTTGCTTATAATCATATCGTTCGAAAAACCACTCAGGGAATCCCGGAGCATCAAATTCATATATAGCTTCAATGTGCTTTTTCAGCGAATTCGAACAGTTCACAGCGGCAAAAACAGCAAGATTTCCACCCTTTGAGTGACCGCAGGCGTAAACCCTGCCTTTGCAAGTCATAGCACTCTCCTGAAAATAATGAAGTGCCTCAATCTGGGCGGGAACAGGAAACATATAGCTAATCATAGCCGATTCCTTTACACCCGTTACCGTAATATCCGTTCCTCTAAAGGCTATTAGCACATCATCGCCTATCAAAAACTCAATGCCGCAAAATTGCTTATCAATATTATCATTTACATTATTCACATAATTAGCTATTCGTACATCGCGAAAGCGAACAGTATTTGCACATTCTGCCAAAAGAGCAAGTGCCTTTTGGCTGATTCCGATGAGCTCGCCGATATCCTCAAGTGCATTCTTCGAATAGTATTCAGCCATCGCTTGAGGCAAGGTCAGCTCTCCACCATCGAGCACACCATCAAAATTTATATATGCAAGCTGGCTGAAAACCAAGGCATCCAGCTCGTTAAGCGACTTTTCATCGAAGTTAAATACACCGTTTTCCTTAATATAATCACTCAAGTTTTGCATCAAATCATCACCGTAATTATTTTATGATTCAATTAATGAAAGGTTAGGGTAACGGTAATAATCCTAACCACGGTTTATTACCGTTACCCTAATCATTTTGCAATTGTTCCAGTCTGTTTTTGTCTGTAACCTCCACTGTTCCACGAGACAGCCTGACCATACCCTCGTTCTGGAAATAGCGAAGCATTCGGGTAACTACCTCACGGGCGG
>CAMFPZ010000071.1 GCA_945979635.1 uncultured Eubacterium sp. | reverse complement strand
TACACAAGGAGTATCGTCGGCAGCGTCAGATGTGTATAAGAGACAGGGTATTTTGCTTAGACAAAATTTCGGATTATATAATCAGCGAGTTAGACAAAATAAAGCATACGAGTGTACAATGTTCAAAATGTGATGTCGTGCCTGATTTCATCAACACATTGCCTGATGAGGAGGAATATATTGTTTCTTCCATAAGAGTTGATACAGTCGCGTCGGCAGTTTTTAAAATTTCGAGAAACGCCATATCACAAATGATTAACCAAGGGAATGTATATATCAATTCACGACCTATTTACAAGGATGCGATATTGCTCAAGAACGGTGACACAGTCACTGTTAGAGGAAAAGGAAAATTCATTTTTTCTCGAATAATCAACGAAACAAAAAAGCACAAAATTGTTGCGGGAATAATGGTATACAAATAACGAGCAGTAAATAAATAAGGGCGACCGAACTACGGTCGCCCATTAGTATTTAAACGAATTATTCTTCAACCTTTTTCTTTCCGTAATCGGATTCAAGGTTAATGGTTTTTACATTCTTATCCGACTCGATTGCAGCCTCACTATTGAAGTCCTTATCAGGGAAGATTGCATTAATAACAATACCTGCGATAGAAGCTACTGCAAGAGCAGTAAGAGTGATAGTTGTACCCTTTATTGTAAAGCTTATACCATCTGTCAAGCCAAGAGCGATTACCAAAATCAAAGCAGCAACAATTGTGTTACGAGCCTTTGAGAAATCAACCTTTGCTTCAACGATATTTCTAACACCAATAGCGGAAATCATACCATAAAGCACGAATGAAATACCGCCTACTACTGCACCGGGAATTGATTGAATCAACGCAGCAAACTTAGGACAGAACGAGAAGAACATTGCAAAGTATGCAGCAAGTCTCACTACTCTTGGGTCATAAACCTTTGAAAGTGCAAGAACACCGGTATTCTCGCCGTAAGTAGTATTTGCAGGAGCACCAAAAAGAGATGCCAAAACTGTTGCAAGACCGTCACCGAGAAGAGTTCTGTGGAGACCGGGCTCATCAATGTAGTTCTTATTTACTGTTGCAGAAATAGCAGAGATATCGCCGATGTGCTCCATCATAGTAGCAAAAGCAATAGGAACGATAGCGATAATTGCCGAAATAGCAAGACCTTTGTCATGAACACCACCAAATACGGTTGAGTTCCAATTAATCGGGATGCCTATCCAAGCAGCCTCCTTTACGCCTGTAAAGTCAACAGGTGTTATGCCCGGAACATGTGCAACATTACCGAGAATAACTGCTGCAAGATATGCACCTACTACGCCCAAAAGAATAGGAACAATCTTAACCATACCGCGACCGAAGATATTGAATGCAACTACTAAAACGAGAGCGATAATTGCAAGAGCCCAGCTATTCTTACAGTTATTTACTGCACTTGGAGCAAGTCCGAGACCGATAGCAATGATGATAGGTCCTGTAACAACCGGTGGAAAAAGCTTCATAACCTTATGTACGCCGACAATCTTGATTACTGCGGCAAGAATGAAGTACAACACGCCTGCACAAGCAACGCCAAGACAAGCATAAGGAAGCTTTTCGAGATTTGGTACTCCGTCCTGCATAGGTGCGATTGCAAAATAACCGCCAAGGAAGGCAAACGATGAGCCAAGGAATGCAGGAACCTTAAATTTTGTCAAGCAGTGGAACAAGAGAGTTCCGAGACCTGCGAACAAAAGTGTAGTTGATACATCCAAGCCTGTGAGCAAAGGGACAGTTACTGTTGCACCGAACATAGCGAACAAGTGCTGAAGACCGAGAACAACCATTCTTCCTCCGCCAAGCTGACGAGCATCATAAATGCCGTCTTTTCCGATTTTAATCTTATTTTTAGCCATTTTTCTCCTCCTGTAAGAAAAAATTATTTAGTACCGAAAATTCTGTCGCCTGCATCACCGAGACCCGGAATGATATAGCAATCCTCATTAAGCTTTTCATCAAGAGCTGCACAGTAAATGTCAACATCAGGATGAGCATTTTTGAGAACCTCAAGTCCTTCGGGTGCTGCGATTAGGCACATAAACACAATTTTTCGCGGGTTACGAAGTTTAATCTGCGAAATAGCGTCAACAGCCGAACCGCCTGTTGCAAGCATCGGGTCAACAACATAAACATCGCGTTTTTCAATATCCTTTGGTAATTTGCAATAATACTCAACAGGTGTGTGAGTTGTTTCGTCTCGATAAAGACCAATATGACCGACTCTTGCACTGGGAACCATCTTCAGACAACCGTCAACCATACCCAATCCGGCACGAAGAATCGGAACAAACGCGAGCTTTCTACCTGCAAGCTGTAGGCATTTTGCAATTCCACATGGAGTTTCGATTTCTACTGCTTCTGTGGGCAAATCTCTTGTTGCCTCATAAACCATAAGCATAGCAATTTCGTTTACAAGCTCACGAAAATCCTTAGTAGGAGTCGTCTTGTCGCGAAGAATACTGAGCTTATGCTGAATAAGAGGATGGTCAAAAATTACTACTTTTCTGTCCATTTCGTTATACTCCTTTTTATTTTGGCTTATTTATCATAATATAACAAAAACTGTCGATTATATCAATATATGTTACATAATTGTAATAAAACAGTCTAAAACTATTTCAAAACTTTTTTCAAATATTGTCCTGTATATGATTCCTTTACTGCGGAAATTTCCTCCGGTGTGCCGCAGGCAACTATTTCACCTCCGCCCTTTCCGCCCTCCGGACCGAGGTCGATAATATAATCAGCCGATTTTATCATATCTAGATTATGCTCAATTACAAGCACCGTATTTCCGCTGTCAACTAAAACATTTAGCACATCAAGAAGTCGCAAAACATCGGCTGTATGAAGTCCCGTTGTGGGCTCATCCAAAATATAGAAGGTTTTTCCCGTGGAGCGTTTAGCAAGCTCGGTCGCAAGCTTTACTCGCTGTGCTTCACCGCCCGACAGAGTCGTTGCAGGCTGACCCAGTTTAATATAGCCCAAACCAACATCCGATAGCGTTTTGAGCTTTCTTGCAATCTTCGGATGAGATGAGAAAAATTCCAGTGCCTCATCAACAGTCATTTCCAAAACATCAAAGATGCTCTTGCCCTTAAATTTCACCTGGAGGGTTTCACGATTATATCGCATTCCGCCGCAAACCTCGCAGGGAACATATACATCAGCCAGGAAGTGCATTTCGATTTTTACAATACCATCGCCCTGACACGCCTCACAGCGGCCGCCCTTTACATTAAACGAAAATCTATTCGGTCCGTAGCCCTTTGCCTTTGAATCGGCAGTAGACGCATAAAGATCACGAATATCATTAAAAACGCCTGTATATGTTGCAGGGTTAGAGCGAGGTGTTCTTCCGATTGGTGACTGGTCAATGTCAATAACCTTATCCAATGCATCAACGCCCTTGATTGAGGAAAATTTACCCGTATGTTTTTTTGCGTGATTAAGCTCGTTACAAAGATGCTTATACAAAATCTCATTAACAAGCGAAGATTTTCCGGAGCCCGACACGCCCGTTACCGCTACGAATCTACCAAGCGGAATTTCAACATCAATATTTTTGAGGTTGTTTTCTGCAGCTCCGAAAACAGTTAGCTTCTTTCCGTTTCCGTCACGACGCTTTTTCGGAACGGGGATGAAGCGTTTTCCGCTCAAATATTGTCCCGTGATGCTTTTTTCGTTTTGCATAACCTCCCGGGGAGTTCCTGCGGCAATAAGCTGTCCGCCGTGAACCCCCGCTCCGGGTCCGATGTCAACAAGAAAATCGGCAGCACGCATCGTATCCTCATCGTGCTCTACGACAATAAGAGTATTTCCGATATCACGCAAATGACGGAGTGTGTCAAGAAGCTTATCGTTATCCCTTTGGTGAAGTCCGATAGACGGCTCATCGAGAATATAAAGAACGCCCATAAGGGACGAGCCAATTTGAGTCGCAAGTCTGATACGCTGTGCTTCACCGCCGGAAAGAGTTGCAGATTCTCTGGCAAGATTAAGATAATCAAGTCCTACAGAATTAAGAAAATTTAATCTTTCCTTGATTTCTTTTATTACCAGATTTCCTATAAGCTGTTCCTTTTCGGTAAGCTTAAGGTTATTGATAAAATCAAGCTCCTCCGAAATAGGCATCGAGCAAAATTCAAAAATGTTCTTCCCTCCGACAGTAACCCCGAGAGGCTCGTGCTTCAATCTTGAACCCTTACACTCACTGCACTCACATTCACGCATACTTTCTTCTATTGCACTGCGAGAGTAATCGGAGGTTGTTTCGGCATATCGTCTGTTAAGATTTGTGACAATACCTTCAAAATCGCCCATATATGTTCCCGAGCCATAGGAGGTCACCCTTTTGAGCTTCATTTTTCTTCCGTTGGTTCCATACAAAATAGCGTTCAAGGCTTCCGCACTCAACATTTCAACCGGCATATCGAGAGAAAAATTATATTCCTTTGACAATCCTTCCATATACATTCGGGCGATTGAGCTACCCTCGGCAACATTCCAACCGCTCGCCTTAATCGCTCCCTGATTTATGGACATCCTTTTGTCGGGTATGACTAAATCGGGATCAACCTCCTTGAATGTTCCCAAACCGTCGCATTTTGTACAGGCACCGAACGGATTATTAAACGAGAACATTCTGGGACTCATTTCTTCAATAGAAACATTATGCTCCGGACAGGCATAATTAAGCGAAAAGAGTTCCTCTCTATCACCAACTATATCAGCTAGCAGTAACCCGTCGGTAAGCTTAGTTGCGGTCTCGACGCTATCGGTCAATCTGGGCTTAATATCCTGTTTAACTACAAGTCTGTCTACAACAACCTCAATATTATGCTTCTTCGTTTTCGAAAGCTTTATTTCGTCCTGTAAATCATGAATTTCGCCGTCAATTCGGCATCTTACAAAGCCCTGCTTACGGATTTCGGCAAGCTCCTTAACAAACTCACCTTTTTTTCCACGGACAATCGGAGCGAGAATTTGGAGTCTTGTTCCCTGGGGAAGCTCCATAATTGTATCAACAATTTGGTCTACAGTCTGTCGGCTGATTTCGCGATTACAAATCGGACAATGAGGAACACCTATCCTAGCCCACAAAAGTCGTAAATAATCATATATTTCGGTTACTGTTCCGACGGTTGAGCGTGGATTCTTGCTGGTTGTTTTTTGGTCAATAGAAATTGCGGGAGAAAGTCCCTCAATATAATCAACATCCGGCTTGTCCATCTGTCCGAGGAACATTCTGGCATAGGAGGACAATGACTCGACATATCTTCTTTGTCCCTCGGCATAAATTGTATCGAATGCGAGAGACGATTTTCCCGAGCCTGAAAGGCCTGTAAAAACGACCAATTTGTCTCTGGGAATCTCTATATCAATATTCTTTAGGTTATGCTCACGGGCACCCTTAACAACAATATTCTTATTCATTCATATTTCCTCTCGATTTATAATAACTTTCAAGTCCCAGCTTACCCTCTTTTGTTACAGGCTTTATCCATTTTTTTGACAAATAAAATCTTATACAGAATATTACC
>CAMFPZ010000070.1 GCA_945979635.1 uncultured Eubacterium sp. | reverse complement strand
GCACGGTTGAGCATTACAGGGTGATCCTTAATTACAACCTCTAACGCATCCCAAACCTCCGAACGATTTGCTTTTTCTACCATCTTACGAGCCTGCTTGATATTTGAAGCAACGCCTGTCTCTACCAAACGCTTCATAACGAAAGGCTTGAACAACTCGATAGCCATTTCCTTCGGAAGACCGCATTGGTACATCTTCAGCTCCGGTCCGACTACGATAACCGAACGGCCCGAATAGTCAACACGCTTACCCAAAAGGTTTTGACGGAAGCGTCCCTGCTTACCCTTGAGCATATCCGAAAGTGATTTAAGAGGACGATTGTTAGGACCTGTTACAGGTCTGCCTCTACGACCATTGTCGATAAGGGCGTCAACCGACTCCTGGAGCATTCTCTTTTCGTTTCTGATAATAATATCAGGTGCGTGGAGCTCCATAAGTCTCTTCAATCTGTTATTTCTATTGATAACTCTTCTGTACAAATCGTTGAGGTCGGAGGTTGCGAATCTACCGCCATCGAGCTGTACCATAGGACGAATATCGGGTGGGATTACCGGAAGGACATCCAAAATCATCCACTCAAGCTTGTTGCCGCTGTTTACGAATGCATCAACAACATCAAGTCTCTTAAGAAGTTTTGTTCTCTTCTGACCCGTTGCAGTTTCAAGCTCTGCGGCAAGCTCATCACGAAGCTCCCTTGCATCAATTTCTGCGAGAAGCTCTTTGATAGCCTCTGCACCCATTCCTGCCTTGAAATCATCCTCGTATCTTTCACGCATATCCTGATACTCTTTTTCGGTAAGAGTTTGCTTCTTTTGAAGCGGAGTATCACCCGGATCTGTTACGATATAAAGACCGAAATATAAAACCTTTTCAAGATTTCTTTGGTTAATATCAAGGACCTGACCGATACGGCTGGGAATACCCTTGAAATACCAGATATGGGATACAGGAGCGGCAAGCTCAATGTGACCCATACGCTCACGACGCACCTTTGCACGGGTGATTTCAACGCCGCAACGCTCACATACCTTGCCCTTATAGCGAACTCTCTTATACTTTCCGCAATGGCACTCCCAATCCTTCATAGGACCAAAAATTCTTTCGCAGAAAAGGCCGCCGATTTCAGGCTTCAAGGTTCTGTAATTTATTGTTTCAGGCTTTGTAACCTCACCGAAGGACCATTCGCGAACGGCTTCCGGTGAAGCAAGGCCGATTTTTATTGAACTAAATTCATTTGTTGAATTATTATCCATACGCCAAGCACTCCTTTACTAGTTATAATGGAAGGTTAATAAAATCGTTTCGGATTAGTCCTCGAACATATCGAAGCTATCGCTGAAAGCATCAGCATCGGATGCGAACATATCGCCCTCATCGTTTTCTTCTGCATTCTCGATTTCGTCACCATTTTCATCAAGAAGACCATAGCCCTCCTGACCATCATAGTCATTTACCTCTGTAAATGCCTTATCGTCGCTGACAGTTGGAATACCGTCATCGTCAAGGTCTTGTTTGAGAATAACCTCATTGCCCTCATCATCATAAAGTCTTGTATCAAGACCGAGAGCCTGAAGCTCCTTGAACAATACCTTGAATGCCTCCGGTGTGCCGGCAGGCGGAATGTTTTCGCCCTTTACGATTGCTTCATAGGTCTTTACACGACCTACAACATCGTCTGACTTAACAGTAATGATTTCCTGAAGAGTGTATGCAGCACCATATGCCTCAAGTGCCCAAACCTCCATCTCACCGAATCTTTGGCCACCGAACTGTGCCTTACCGCCCAACGGCTGTTGAGTTACAAGACTGTACGGACCTGTTGAACGAGCGTGAATCTTATCATCAACAAGGTGATGAAGCTTAAGATAATACATATAACCTACAGTTACGCGGTTATCGAATTTCTCGCCTGTTCTACCATCGGTAAGCTGAACCTTACCATCATATATCTTATTGCCGTTTTCGTCTACATAATAGCCGACATCGGCAAGCTTTAAGCATTCTCTGATATCCTCTTCGTGAGCACCATCGAATACAGGAGTCATCATCTTCCAGCCGAGTGCCATTGCAGCATAGCCGAGATGAACCTCAAGCACCTGACCGATGTTCATACGAGAAGGTACACCGAGTGGGTTAAGAACTATATCAAGCGGGCGACCGTCAGGAAGGAATGGCATATCCTCCTGTGGAAGCACACGGGAAACAACGCCCTTGTTACCATGACGACCGGCCATCTTATCACCGGCTTGAATCTTTCTCTTTTGTGCGATATATACGCGAACAACCTTATTTACGCCTGCATTTAGCTCGTCGTGGTTTGCTCTTGTGAACACCTTAACATCAACAACAATTCCATATTCGCCGTGAGGAACCTTCATCGAGGTATCTCTAACCTCTCTTGCCTTCTCGCCGAAGATTGCTCGAAGGAGTCTTTCTTCGCTTGTAAGCTCTGTTTCGCCCTTTGGAGTAACCTTACCTACAAGGATATCGCCTGAACGAACCTCAGCACCGATACGGATGATGCCATCCTCGTCCAAATCCTTAAGTGCATCCTCGCCAACATTCGGAATATCTCTTGTGATTTCCTCTGCACCGAGCTTTGTATCACGAGCTTCAACCTCGTGCTCAATGATATGGATAGATGTATAAACATCATCACGAACAATTTTTTCGTTTATAAGAACAGCATCCTCGTAGTTATAGCCTTCCCAGGTCATAAAGCCAATCAGAGCATTCTTACCTATTGAGATTTCACCATTACAGGTTGCAGGACCGTCTGCAATAACCTGTCCATCCTCAACAGTTTGGTGAAGAGAAACAATTGGTCTTTGGTTAATACATGTGCCCTGGTTGGAGCCGCTGTACTTGATAAGCTCGTACTTGTCAATTTCGCCGTTCTTTGTTTTAATCTCGATATTTCTTGCATCAAGAGAAACAACCTCGCCGCCTCTTTCTGCAATAACAACAACGCCTGAGTCGTATGCAGCCTTATATTCCATACCTGTACCGACAACAGGAGCCTCTGTCTTAAGGAGAGGTACTGCCTGACGCTGCATGTTTGCACCCATAAGGGCACGGTTTGCATCGTCGTTCTCGAGGAACGGAATCATAGCGGTTGCAACAGAAACTACCATCTTCGGAGATACATCCATATAGTCAACCTTTTCGGGAGAAACTGTAAGGAACTCATCCTTACAACGGCATGTAACTCTTGAATTGGTAAATCTGCCTTCTTCGTCGAGCGGCTCGTTTGCCTGTGCTACAACGAAGTTATCCTCCATATCGGCTGTCATATAAACAACCTCGTTGGTTACTACGCCTGTCTTCTTGTCAACCTTACGATAAGGAGCCTCGATGAAGCCATATTCGTTAAGGCGGCTATAGCAAGCAAGATACGAAATCAAGCCGATGTTAGGACCTTCAGGTGTTTCGATAGGACACATACGGCCATAGTGTGTATAGTGTACATCTCGAACCTCGAAGCCTGCACGGTCTCTCGAAAGACCGCCCGGACCAAGAGCAGAAAGTCTTCTCTTGTGAGTAAGTTCTGCAAGTGGGTTGTTCTGGTCCATAAACTGTGAAAGAGGAGAAGAACCGAAAAATTCACGGATAGCGGCATTAACAGGTCTTGTGTTGATAATAGCCTGCGGAGTGATTGCCTCTGCATCATCCTGTGACTGAACATTCATTCTCTCCTTGATAACTCTTTCCATACGGGTAAAGCCAATACGGAATTGGTTTTGGAGAAGCTCACCTACTGCACGGATACGACGATTGCCAAGGTGGTCTATATCGTCTGTTGCACCAACGCCGTTTGCAAGGTTGAGCAAATATGATACTGTTGCGAAAATATCGTCAACGATAATGTGGTTTGGAATAAGGTCATCGCGGCGAAGCTTAATCTCTGCCTCCAATGCCTCTTGGTCGTCACCGACCTTTTCCATAATTTCGGAAAGAACACGGTACGAAACCTTTTCGTTTATGTTCAAAGCCTTCTTGTCAACATTTACGAAGCAGTCAATATCAACCATTCCGTTGCCGATGACCTTGATTACTCTGCCGGACTCAAGCTCGATATATGCTGACATAACACCTGCATTCTCGATTTCAAGTGCCTTCTCGGCTGTAATCTTCTCGCCTGCATCTGCAAGAAGCTCACCCATTGGTGAGATAATCGGCTGAGCTGCAATCTGACCCGAAAGTCTTTCCTGCATACCAAGCTTCTTGTTGTACTTATATCTGCCTACTCTGGAAAGGTCATATCTTCTTGCGTCGAAGAACAAGCCGTCGACATAACACCTGCATTCTCGATTTCAAGTGCCTTCTCGGCTGTAATCTTCTCGCCTGCATCTGCAAGAAGCTCACCCATTGGTGAGATAATCGGCTGAGCTGCAATCTGACCCGAAAGTCTTTCCTGCATACCAAGCTTCTTGTTGTACTTATATCTGCCTACTCTGGAAAGGTCATATCTTCTTGCGTCGAAGAACAAGCCGTCGATATGAGCTCTTGCTGTGTCAACTGTAGGCGGTTCGCCCGGACGGAGCTTCTTATATACCTCCAGAAGAGCCTCCTCCTCGTTTTTGGTGAGGTCCTTTTCGATAGTAGCCTCGAGTCTTTCGTCATCGCCGAAGAACTCACGAAGCTCCTCATCGGAGCCCAAGCCGAGAGAACGAAGAAATGTTGTTATGAAAATCTTTCTGTTCTTATCGATACGAACATAAAAAATATCGTTTGCGTCAGTTTCGTACTCGAGCCAAGCACCTCTGTTTGGAATAACGGTGTTTGTGAAAAGCTCCTTACCTGTCTTGTCGTGGTCCATAGCGTAGTACACGCCCGGTGAACGAACAAGCTGCGAAACAATACATCTTTCCGCACCATTGATTACAAATGTACCCGAATCGGTCATTAACGGCAGGTCGCCGCAGTAAATTGTGCTTTCCTTAACCTCGCCTGTTTCTGTGTTGCGAAGACGAGCCTGTAGCTTCAATGCCTTTGAATATGTGGTATCTCTAGCCTTACACTCTGCGATAGAATATTTCGGCTCATCGTCCATACTGTAGTCGATAAAATCGAGAATAAGCTTCTCGCTGTTATCGGTTATAGAGCCGATGTCACGAAATACTTCCTTTAGACCTTCGTCAAGGAACCATTGGTAAGACTTCTTTTGCACCTCAATAAGGTTAGGCATTTGCATAACTTCGTTGATTTTTGCAAAGCTCTTTCGTGTAGTTGTACCAAGCTGTACATCCTTCACATTTACCATATAGGTATTCACTCCATTCGTTTGTTATTTCAATGATAGACCGAGGGTTGTATATTATATAAGGCTTATATATAACGCCCGCATATGCACATACTCCCAGTATACAATCGTGGTAACATTTTACACGCTTATATATATAAAGTCAAGAAAAAATTTTGAAAATTAGAAAAATTTTTACTTTTTGACAAATTTCGAGCACCCAAAAATAAAAAAATATTTTATCAACCCATCCTAGTGTTTTGTAAATTAGCGTTGTTTTGAATATGCTTCTCGCCAAATTGCCGCAACAAATACAATGAAAAATAATAAAATA
>CAMFPZ010000069.1 GCA_945979635.1 uncultured Eubacterium sp. | reverse complement strand
TACGTCTCGTGGGCTCGGAGATGTGTATAAGAGACAGAGGCAATAATCTTTCCGTCAGCTTTGATAAGTCCACCTACAAATCCAAGCTCATCATAATGCTCAAAGGCAGTAAGCACCGCCTCAAATTCGAATGAATAATCGGAATCATCGGGATTCTTGTCGTTTATCCATTTTGTATGAAAAGCTATACATTCATCAATATTATCACGCGTTAATTTTTCAAAGCTCCAATCAGGATTGTTTTTCTTGAAGTTAGTAATATGATTTCGCTTTGAATGATACTTTTTTCCTCGAAGAGACGCCATCTTTTCGACAGAATAGATATAATCAGCATCAGCCTCATCATACGAATAGCTGAATTTTCCTGTAAACGCCTCTTGCATCATATACAGGTATCCCTCTGTTATACCATAAATTTTCGGTACAACTCCGAGAGAGCTTGCATCATCAATGATTGCGTTTATTGCTCCGCTAAAATCACCCTCGCCAAGAGGCAACGAATAACTTTTGTCATTACCTTTGCCCCATCGAACAATCAGAAAATCGTTGAATTTACAAATTTCCGTACTGTAAGCAGTTGACCAAATAAAGAGGTTTCCGAATGAATATTCGCAATTCATACTATTTGCATGAGAAAGACATTTATCAACCCAAGCCTTATCAGACATTTCTACTCGTTTGAAGTTAAGCATTATTTAACTCCTCTTTTACTATTTCTACAATTCTGTTATGTATTTCATCTATCGAATAAACGCTTTCGCCGTCGGAGCACTCAATAATATGCCAACCCTGCTTTTTTGCCGTATACAAGGCAGACTCTCTGCAGGATTTTAGGAATTCAACATCAACCTCGTGAACATCCTTTTTTCCCTCGTCGCCGTTATAGCGACCGGTCATAAGCCGTTGGGATATTTCGACGGGCATATCAAGATAAATTACGCAATCAGGTCGAGGAATTCCTATCTTCTCGTACTCGAAATCCTCACACCAATCCAGATAGCTATCCCATTCGGATTTATCTATCTTTTCCATTTGATAAATAGAGTTTGAGGTTGCATATCTGTCAGCCAAAATAATAGTTGAGTTATCGTAATCCTTCTTCCATTTCAGCTTATATGAAGCAAACCTATCGACTGCATAAAAAGCAGAAGCGGCATATGCATTTACATCGCTCGCATTTTTTCCGAATTCTCCGCCGAGATACATATTTACGAGTGTACTCGACGGGCTTTCGTAATCGGGAAGCTTTATTTTTTTATACTCAATTTTGTTTTCTGTAAAATATTTTTCAAGAAGAGCTGTTTGGGTTGATTTTCCGCAACCATCAAGCCCTTCCATTATAATTAGCTTACTCATTTTTTCTTTCGTTCCAATCTTTCCTTAGTTCCGTCCGGACGAACAATATAAGTATTTTCGAGCTGACCGACGAGACTTGCCTTAAAGGAATTAACATATTCAAGTCTCAAATTCGCTTGCTCTCTTTTTTCGTCTTCGGTAAGTCCCTCAATCGTTTTTGCTTTATGTGCAAGCTCATTAATCCTATCAATTTTTTTCTTATCCATTAGTCCAAAAAGTCCTTTAATTTTTTACTTCTGCTTGGGTGACGAAGCTTGCGAAGAGCCTTTGCCTCAATCTGACGAATTCTCTCACGAGTTACATTGAACTCCTTACCGACCTCTTCGAGAGTTTTCGGATTTCCATCCTCAAGACCGAAGCGGAGCTTCAATACCTTTTCTTCTCTTGGAGTAAGTGTCTTGAGAACCTCTGCAAGTTGTTCCTTAAGCAGACTCATAGAAGCCGCGTCAGCAGGAGCAAGTGCATCATCGGGAATAAAGTCGCCAAGATGAGAATCCTCCTCTTCGCCGATAGGTGTTTCCAGAGAAACAGGCTCCTGTGAAACTCTTATAATTTCTCTAACCTTATCAACAGGCATTTCTAGATATTCGGCAATTTCCTCAGGAGTTGCTTCATGTCCGTTAAGGTGGAGAAGCTGTGATTGTGCCTTCTTAACCTTATTAATGGTTTCGACCATATGAACAGGAATACGAATAGTCCTTGCCTGGTCTGCGATAGCTCTTGTAATAGCTTGTCTAATCCACCATGTAGCATAGGTTGAAAACTTAAATCCCTTTGTATAATCGAATTTATCAACTGCCTTAATCAGACCGAGATTGCCCTCCTGAATTAAATCAAGGAACTGCATACCTCTTCCTACATATCTCTTTGCAATGCTTACAACGAGTCGAAGATTTGCTTCGGCGAGTCTCTTCTTTGCCTGTTCATCATCGTCGGCAATTTTTATTGCAAGCTCAATTTCCTCCTCGGCAGACAGAAGAGGAATTCTGCCGATTTCCTTAAGATAAACCTTAACGGGATCATCCATTGCGGCACTGTCATTTACTGCAACAGTTTCGGCTGCGTCAGTCTCCTTTGGCAAGTCAACCTCTAATGAAATTCCATCAAGCGTTTCTGATGAAAAGTCATCAATAATGCTGATATTATTTGAGTCGATAAGCTCATTAAGCTTTTCAAGCTCATCAACATCCAAATCCATTTCTACAATAAGATTGTCAATTTCCTGGGCGGTAACATGTCCTGCCTGCTTTCCTCGTTCAACAAGCTTTTTGAATGCGTTAAACTTTTTTTCCTCATCAGGAGTAAGTGACTTTGTTTTTTCTGTGTTATTCTTTTCCATAAATATCTCCTCTTTTATGTATTCTTATTAAACAATTTTCTAAATGCGTCGTCATCCATTTGAGCAACGCTTTGTTTTTTTGAATTTTCGTATTCTCGCTTTACTATTGCTACACAATCCTTAAGCTCCTTATCGGGATTACTGCTGTTTTGGTTATTTGTGATTAATCTAGTCAGCTTGCTCATCTCATCATCTGTAAATTCTTCGTTAAAGACAATTAAATCCAGAGACATATTCTCATTGATTCTATGAACAATACTGCCATAAGCCTTTCTGTAAAAGCCGGCAGTAAACATATCGTCGCTCAAATACTCACAATGCTTTATACAATCAGGATGGACCACAAGTAAGCCGATTATTCTTTCCTGTGCCCTCAGGCTCAAGGTTGCTGTTGAGCTTTCGTAGCTTTCCTTTCGGGCAATTCGAATATCGTCCTCGATGATTTTTTCAAATCGCCTTCGATTATTCCTAAAGCTCTGCTTTTTTGTATACTCATCGAGCTCTGCCTTTAGTGAACGCTTTTCTATACCCAGCTCCTCACTTAGTCGCGAAAGATATAGGTCCTTCTCAATCGGTGAGCAACGGGCAAGTCTACGAACAGCCTGTCCTGCATAAGCACTCTTTCCTTGAGTTGATGTAAGGTCATATTGGCTCTTAAGCGACAAAAGTTCAAATTCTATTTCGTTCGAGGATGTATCAAGCATAGTCTCGAATCGAGCCTTACCTTGGGTACGAATAATCTCATCAGGGTCCTTACCGCCTGATAATTGCGGGATATTTATTTTAACATCGGTTTTTTCAAAAAGTGATATTGCTTTTCTTAATGCCTTTTGACCCGCCTCATCTGCATCATATATAAGATAAACCTTTTTTGTATACCTCGAAATCAAGCGAACCTGCTCATTAGTTAAAGCTGTTCCTAAGCCTGCAACGGCATTTGTTATCCCGGCCTGATGCATTGCGATAGCATCCATATATCCCTCACAAAGGATAAGACTTTCCGAAGCGAAATCCTTTGCAAAATTAAGACCGAAAAGCTCGTTGGTTTTCTTATAAACAATCGTATCGGGTGAGTTAATATATTTCGGCTTTGAGTCGTCAAGCACTCTTCCGCCAAACCCGATAATATTACCTCTAACATCAATAATCGGAGTCATAACACGATTTCTAAAGTAGTCGTAATATCCCTTATTGCCCTGTCTTATAACACCTGCGGCAAGCATATCGGAGATTGAAAATCCTTTTCCCTTTAGGTGCTTCAGCAGAGCATCCCATTGATTCGGAGCATAACCAAGTCCAAAACGCTTTATGGTTTTTATACTTAATGCCCTTTTGTTATGAAAATAATCCAGACCGACTCTTCCCTGCTCACTCATAAGATACGAATGATAGAAGCGAGCTGTCTCTCGATTTATTTCGAGTACTCTTCGACGCTTTTTTGACATAGAATCATCGTAGCCCTCATCAGGCATTTGCATTCCGGCACGCTGGGCAAGAAGCTTTACTGCGTCAATATAATCAAGATTTTCTATTTTTTTTATGAAGGATAATGAATCACCTGCCGCCGAGCAACCGAAGCAATAAAAGCTTTGGGTTTCGGGGTATACTGTAAATGAAGGAGTTTTTTCGTTATGAAACGGGCAAAGTCCAACATAAGTATTACCACGCTTTTTTAGGGTAACATATGATGATACTATATCTTCAATATCATTTTTCATTTTTAGCTCCTGCAAAAAGCCATCGGACAATAATGCCATATTTTCTCCTTTCCTGTAATAATTATTCTATCCAAAATTTCGGAACATATAGCTGATTAAAGACCTTTAGAGAATAAGTATCGCTCATTCCGGCAATATAGTCGCAAACTGCTCTGTCAATACCCTCAAGCTCGGCAATTTTCTTAAACTGCTCCGGAAGCTCGTCCGGATGAATTGAATAATGCTCGTAAATCTTCTCGAGCATTGCAACAGCCTTACTTTCCTCGCTCTTGCAAACAGGATTTCTGTATACGGCTGTAAACATAAAGCTATGCAGATCATTAAATCTATCCCAAAAATCGTCGCTCATAAGTATTTTTTTATCGGTACTGTTATGTATTACATTCAGAACCATATTATTTATTCTTTCACTCTTGCTCATACCAAGCGACATACGAAGCTCAAGGGGTATATCACCCTCACTTATAACATCGGCACGAATAGCATCGTCAATATCGTGATTAATATATGCAATTTTGTCGGCAATTCGAATAATCTGTCCCTCTAAAGTATAGGCATCTTCACCTATTGTATGGCACAAAATTCCGTTTCTAACCTCATCGGTTAGGTTCAACCCCTTGCCGTCCTTTTCCAAAAAATCAACAACACGAACGCTTTGTTCATAATGCTTAAATCCGTTTGAAGACAGCTTTGCGAGAGCTCTTTCGCCGGCGTGACCAAAGGGAGTATGACCCAAATCATGGCCTAAAGCAATAGCCTCGGTTAAGTCCTCATTTAGTGATAAAGCCCGAGCGATTGTGCGTGCAATCTGGGAAACCTCAAGAGTATGGGTAAGTCTTGTTCGATAGTGGTCGCCGCTTGGGGAGAGAAAAACCTGTGTTTTATGCTTCAGCCTTCTAAAGGATTGGGAGTGAATGATTCTGTCTCTGTCCCTTTGAAAGCAGGTGCGAACATCACATTCATCCTCCGGACGCAATCTTCCCTTTGATTCGGCAGAAAGAACAGCATTTGGCGAAAGTATTTTTCTTTCGTTTTCTTCACACATAAGACGAATAGACATATAAATAACACCTCTCTCCTTTTTACGAAATTCTCGTTCTATTTATATTATAGTCTATATAGACAAAAAACCCTTTATTTTTCATTGACTATTTTAAATTTATTTATTAT
>CAMFPZ010000068.1 GCA_945979635.1 uncultured Eubacterium sp. | reverse complement strand
GGTGTTACTGCGGTGGTTTTGAAGCCCTTTTGTTCGAGGATATTCAAATCGCGAGCGAGGGTTGCAGGGTCGCAGGAAACATAGACAATTCTCTTTGGGTTCATATCCCTTACAACATCGAAGAGCTCAGCCTGACAGCCTTTTCGTGGTGGGTCAAGAATAAGAACATCCGGTCTCACACTCCTCTCCTTGAGCACCTTCGCCATTTCAAATGCATCGGAGCAGTAGAATTCCGCATTTTTTATGTCATTAAGCCTTGCATTCATTTTTGCATTTTCTATCGCTTGGGGTATAATCTCAACGCCATAAAGCTTTTTGATTTTATCAGCCATAGTAAGACCTATTGTACCGGCTCCGCAATAGAGATCAACAACAACCTCATCACCCGTCAATTCGGCATATTCAGCCGCTTTCAAATAAAGTCTTTCGCATTGATTATGATTCACCTGATAAAAGCTATTAGGCGATATTACGAATTTCTTTCCAAGTAAAACATCGGTTATTTGCTCATTACCGTAAATAATCCTTGTTTCATCACCGAGAATAACATTAGTGTTCTCTTTATTTACATTAACACATACGGACACAACACCGTCAATAGTCTTCAGCTTTTCAACAAGTTCGGCGTCATTTGGCAGAGAATCGGAGTTTATTACTGCACATACCATAATTTCTCCTGTTTCAACTGCTTTGCGAATATATATGTGACGAAGAATTCCCTTGCCTGTTTTCTCGTCATATGAGGTTATTTTATTTTCGAAAGCCCATTGTGAAAAGGCTTTTATTATCGTTTCAAATTCTTTAGGCTGAAGAAGACAATCAGGACAAGGAATTATTCTATGACTCTTATAGGCATAAAAGCCTGCTACAAGTTGTCCGTTTTCGATACATACAGGATACTGTGCTTTATTTCTATAATGATTAAGCTCATTTGCACCGATGATTTTTGATACGGGTGTATCAATATTACCTATACGCTTAAGAACATTTTCAACTCTTTTTTGTTTATACTCAAGCTCGGCATCGTATGTCATATTCCTAAACGAGCAGCCTCCGCACTGAATAAAATGCGGACAATCACTCTCTATGCGAAAAGGTGACGGCGAGACAATTTCTACAACCTTTGCTACGGCATAGTTCTTCTTCGCTTTTATTATATGTGCAATAAGCTCATCACCCGTTACGCCGCCATTAACAAAAACCGCCTGTCCGTCATAATGACCGACAGACGATCCTTCGTTAGTCATATCTTCAATATTCATCAAAACATCATCATTTTTCTTCAAAGACATAACACAAAACACCTAAAATACTATATGTTTCTAACGATTTCTTCCATCTTGCTCATTTTTGCATCCATATCTGCAACAAGCTTAAATTGATTTCTGGCTCTATCTAAATTATGCTCAGGATATTCAGTTTTGAAATATGTATCACCGTTAATATAGTCGGTCAAAAATCTCATACCGCACTCAAGAGTCATAAGGAGTGCCGAGAAAGCAAGATTATCCTTCTCTGCTTGATTGAACGAGGAGCCTGCCTCTCCCAGGAAGCCTTCGGCATATGCCTTGAAATAATCCAGGCTCATTTCAACCTTTGATAAATCTTTTTCATCCTCACCGGCAGTTGATGCACCGAAGCGAATCGAATCACCAAAATCATACAAAGCCAGTCCCGGCATTACGGTATCAAGGTCAATTACACAAACACATTCCTTTGTGTCCTTATCGAACATTACATTATTAAGCTTCGTATCATTATGAGTAACACGGATGGGAAGCTCGCCTGTTGCTATCATTGATGTGAGCCTGTCCATACAGTAAGCATAAGACTTTACAAATTCAACCTCTTTAATGCAGGTATCGAGTCTGCCGGAAAGATTATTTTCGAGTGCAGGAAGAAATTCATTTTCGTACCTCCACATAGTATCGTGGAAATGAGGAATTGTCTCGGTTATACTGTCCACATCAAAATCAGCAAGAAGCCTTTGGAATTTACCGAACGCCTGTCCGCTCGACTTAAATACCTCCGGACTATCGGCTGTATTGAAGCTTATTGAATCACGAACAAAGATATAAGCTCTATAAAATGAACCGTCACTATGGGTATAAAATCTATGACCGTCCTTAGTTTTAATATAATGGAGGGTCTCTCTGTCCGGGTCACCGCCATAGCCTTTAATTATACCTCTTAAGTATGAGGTTACAGAAAAGACGTTACGCATAAGCTCGTCAATGTTTTTAAACACATTGTCGTTTACCTGCTGCAAAATATACTTCTGCTCTCCGTCGGCTGTGTCAAAGGTTACTAAATAGGTTTTATTAATATGACCGGAGCCAAATTCCTTAACATTCCTTAATTCACCCTTAAATTCAAATTTACTTACTACTGAAATAATATCGTTCATCAGATAACATCCTCCATAACAAATTCATTTTTCCAAGTCGAACGCGGAGCTGAACATTCAAAGCTAATAAGGTTTAGTCCTTTGATATGTCTAGCCCAAATGCCGTAAGCCGGCAAATTCCTAAACCGCCATGATTCAGGATACACATCGGCATATTCGGGAATAAACGCTCGTTTATCGTATACCTCCTTATACGGAGCATAATCGAGCTTTATATCCTTAAGCGTTATATTAGTTGGATAAAAGGTTTTTTTATGCTGTTTATACCCTGCCAAAATGACAGGAATTTCAATATTTTCAGCTCTGATTGAGCTAATATTTATATCACTGATACTGCCCTTTTGAAAAAATTTTTCTTTCGGAGCAGAAAATGTTCTTTTCTTTTTTTGACCGAACTCGACCGCATTCGCACTTTGTGAATCAACTATCGCCGCACGATTTCTGTTGCACAGCCTAATGAATATCGGACAGGTTACACGATTCATATAAATATTGCTTACATTTATATCATGCACCCGCGAGCCATCGGCACTCTCAATAGCAATACCACTTACTGTTCCGGGATAAATATCAGTCATAAAGAATCTGCAATTATTAATACTTACATTTGAGATATCATAGGTCGTTTCAGTCCCTATCTTAAAGGAATTAGCACAGGAAATTACTTCACAATCGGTAATATTTATATTTGTCATTTCCCTGCTGCATCCAAGCCAAATAGCATTTTTCAGGCAAATTCCATCGTCAGCAGTAGAAACAAAGCAATGATTAATACTAACATTACTAGATCCGGCAATATCAAATCCGTCCGCATTTGCAACGTGACGATTATTATTAATCACAAAATTTTTAATGTCAACACCATCACAATTTTCTATACGAAACGACCAATGAGCACTGCTTTCAATAATAAAATTATCCGCAGTAAAATTTTTGCAATTTTTTATATAAATCGCTCCGCCATATTTTGATTCATGAGCAAAACGAATTTGGGCACGGGCGGATTTTCGCATTTCAATAACGTCAATATACTCGCTGTGGCGTGTGACATTTTTATCGTAAAGCGGCTTTCTGCCGAAATATTCGCCATTACCTTTGATTTTTCCGCCACCGGTCAAAAGCACATTTTCTGCACCGTCACAATGCAAAATACCTCTATGATTGTAGCCAACACCGGATTTGTTTGAGCACAAGGCAGAGCCACGCTGAATAAACAGCGTTACATTTGATTTGAGACAGACGGTGGTAGTTATGTATTCACCGCCACAAACGACAACCGTGCCGTTTGTTTTTGCCGCTTCGGAAATCGCTTTTTGAATAAAGGAAGCGTTATCCTCATTTTTTTCATCGGCACCGTAGGAACGAATATCGTAAACATTTTCATCGGGCAGAAGACTATCATATATGTAATCATCCTCGGGATAGTATGAGGAATAATCGTAATCATAAAGTGTCGAAAACACATCGCCCTTTGTAATACGCAAATCTTTACCGAAAAGTAAAGTATTTAGTTTGTCGATACAGTTTCTTCTGTCTTTCATAGCAATACTAAATCTGTCTGATAAGCTTCTTATCCGTTCTTGCCGCCCAAGCAATATTATAAGAATGGTCGCCAACTCTCTCGAGGTCTTGAAGAGCTTTCGTAAATATTACACCGGATGAAGTATGGCATTTCTTTTCGCGAAGACGAATAACATGATTATCCTGTGCCTGAAGAGTAAGATAATCAATAGTATCTTCAATATAGTGGAGCTGATGTTCCTCGTCATCATTTAGCTTCATATTAAGAAAAGCACCAATTGATCTATCAAGAAGCTCTAAATCAAGCTCGTAAATCTCCCTAAATTCCTTCATACCTTCATCGGTAAAGGAAATATCGTTCTCCTTTGCAACACTAATTCTGCCCATAATATTTTCAGCATGATCCCCTATTCTTTCAAGGTCTGTTATAACATGGAATAGGTGTCCTATGTATTCGGAAACATCACCGGTTAGTTCCTTTGACGTTACTGTCACCATAAAATCGGAGATGCTGTGATTGAGCCAATTTATAAGCTCTTCGTTATCCTTAAGCTCTCGTTTTTTGCTGTCGTCCATAGCCAAAAAGCTCTCACACGCCATAGCAAAATTATTTCTGACAAGACGAGCCATACGCTGAACCTCACTCCTGATTTGAAGCTGAGTTGCAACAGAATTGTCCGTAATCTTTATGTCAATAAATTCGAAACGAAGTCTGGTTTCATGCTCCTTATTTTTCACTATCTTCTCGCTCAATTTTACTACAACAGGTACAAACGGAAGCATTACAAGAGCAGTCACTACCTTGAAAATAATATGAACGATAGCTACCTTTACAGAACCGTTTACATCCAACGACGATATCCATTCCATATATTGCGGAAAAATCAGTGCTATCGGAGTAAATATAAGCATACCTACAAAATCGAAAATGAAATATATTACAGCCGCACGCTTTGCATTTGTTTTTGCTCCGATTGCAGAAAGGAAGAGCGGCATAGCAGAGCCTACATTAATACCGATAATCAGATAAATGGCAAAATTCATCGGCATAAGAGCCGCACTGGTTGCCGCAAGAGCCTGCAATACACCGATTGCAGCAGATGAGCTTTGAAGCACAGAGCACATAACAAATCCGATAAACAAGCCCAGTACAGGGTTATCTGCCTTTTGAATAAACGCAAGGAAAGCCTCCGACTCCTTCAAAACGCCCATAGCCTCAGGCCCGCTCATAAACTTAAGTCCAAAGAAGAGAATACCAAAGCCGAGAATAATTTGTCCGACATACTTTTGAGTTTGCTTTTTGCAGAACAAAGCCATAACCATTCCTACAAAAATGCATATGTAAGGTAATGATTTCATCTGGAGCGAAATCAAAATTGCCGTTACCGTTGTACCAATATTAGCTCCTATAATTACTCCGGTAGCCTGTGCCAAGTCCATGATGCCTGCGTTTAAAAAGCCCATAAGCATAACAGTTGTTGCAGACGATGACTGAATAATTGCAGTAACAATAACGCCAAGAATAAAGCCCTTGAAACGATTTCTTGTAAGCTTTTCAAGAACCTCTTTCATTTTTTTACCGGCTACCTGATTGAGTCCCTCGGACATATATTTCTGTCTCTTATACACATCTGACGCTGCCGACGATACTCCTTGT
>CAMFPZ010000067.1 GCA_945979635.1 uncultured Eubacterium sp. | reverse complement strand
ACATTATACAGAGGATGGTTTATGGAAATCTTAAAGCAGATTGAGAGTGAATTTTCACTCAAGCCCTGGCAGGTAAAAAACACAGTTGAGCTCATCGACGACGGCAATACAATTCCGTTCATTGCACGCTATCGTAAGGAGGCAACTGGCTCACTCGATGACCAGCTTTTGCGTGAGCTAAACGACAGACTCGCATATCTTCGTTCACTCGAGGAGCAAAAGGAAAAAGTCATTTCTTCAATAACAGAGCAGGAAAAAATGACGGACGAAATTGCTCTTGCTATCGAAAATGCAAAAACGCTCACAGAGCTCGAGGACATTTACAGACCGTTCAGGCCGAAAAGAAAAACAAGAGCAAGCGTTGCAAAGGCACTCGGACTCGAGCCATTGGCTCAAAAATTGTACGCCCAGGAAAAGGGCACTTCTGCACCCGAAATACTCGCCGAGGAATTCATTACAGACGAGGTAAAAACCGTCGATGACGCACTCCAAGGTGCCCGCGACATCATCGCCGAGCAGGTTTCGGACGATTCACAGGGCAGAAAGCTCATTCGCTATGCAGTTAAGAATCACGGTATAATCACAGCCTGCGGCAATGACGAGGATTTGGGTGTATACGAAATGTACAAGGAATACAGCGAGCCTGTAAAATCCATAGTCGGCCACAGAATTTTGGCAATTAATCGCGGCGAAAAGGAGGGCAAGCTGAAGGTTTCGCTCGAATTTGACAAAACTATTGCATTTGATCTTCTGTATAATATTCATTGCGAAGGCAACAACGCCTGCACCGAACAGGTTATCGAGGCAATACAAGACAGCTATTCCCGTCTTATCTTCCCGTCAATTGAGCGTGAAATCCGAAACGAGCTGACCGATAGTGCGTGCGAAAGCTCAATAAAGGTTTTCGGTGAAAACACCCGTCAGCTTCTTATGCAGCCTCCTGTCAAGGGCAATGTTACTATCGGACTCGACCCGGGCTATCGAACAGGCTGCAAGGTTGCTGTTATCAGCGAAACAGGAAAAGTACTTGACACAGGCGTTATTTACCCTGCTCCGCCGCACAACAAAATCGACGAAGCAAAGGAAATCATAAAGACTCTTGTAAAGAAGCACAATGTAAAAATGTTCGCAATAGGCAACGGAACCGCCTCTCACGAAACAGAGGTTTTCGCCTCCGAGGTCATTAAGGAGCTGGATTGTGCAATAACATATATGGTGGTCAGCGAAGCAGGTGCTTCGGTTTACAGTGCCTCAAAGCTTGCCGCGGAGGAATTTCCGCAATTTGATGTAAGTCTTCGAAGTGCTGTCAGCATTGCACGACGACTCCAAGACCCGTTAGCTGAGCTGGTCAAGATTGACCCAAAGGCTATCGGCGTCGGTCAATATCAACACGATATGCCGCAAAAGGAGCTTTCATCCGCACTCGACGGTGTTGTCGAGGCATGCGTAAACTCCGTAGGCGTTGACCTAAACACAGCCTCTGTGCAGCTCCTTTCGAGAGTTGCGGGAATTAACTCTGCCATTGCGAAAAACATCGTTTCATACCGCGAGGAAAACGGACATTTCACATCCCGAAGCGAGCTTAAAAAGGTTGCAAAGCTTGGACCAAAGGCTTTCGAACAATGTGCAGGCTTCTTGAGAGTAAGGGAAAGCAAGAATGTTCTTGATAACACAGCAGTTCACCCTGAAAGCTATGCTGCGGCAAAGGAGCTTCTAAGACTCTGTGAAATCAGCGAAAATGACATTTCAAGCGGAAATGTTTCAAAACTAAAATCACAGGTAGAGGCAATTGGAACAAGTGCACTTGCAAAAAAACTTGACATCGGTGAGCCGACATTAATCGACATTGTTTCCGAGCTTTCGAAGCCCGGACGCGACCCCCGTGACGAGCTGCCAAAGCCTCTTCTTCGCAGTGATATTATGGGCATCGAAGATCTCAAGGCAGGTATGGAGCTCAAGGGCACAGTAAGAAATGTAATCGACTTTGGTGCATTCGTTGACATAGGCGTTCATCAAGACGGACTTGTTCATATCAGCCAAATAACCAATAAGTACATTAAGCATCCGTCGGATGTACTCAAGGTCGGAGACATAGTGAGCGTTTGGGTACTTTCAGTTGATATTGACAAGAAGAGAATTGCACTTACCATGAAGGAACCGAAGCAATGAAAAAGAGCTATAAATCAACGATAAATGCTTGCTTTTTAGCATACATTGTTCAAGCAATAATAAATAATTTTGTACCGCTTTTGTTTATAACCTTCCAACACGAATACAACATCCCCCTATCAAAAATCACATTGCTCATCACTATGAACTTTTTGATTCAGCTATGTGTTGATTTGGTTTGTGCAAAGGTGGTGGACAAAGTCGGCTATCGCGTATCAATGGTAATAGCACATTTGTTGTCGGCACTCGGAATGGTATCGCTAGCCGTTTTACCTTCGATTTTGAGTAATCCATATCTCGGGCTCATTATCAGCGTTGCGATTTATGCAATCGGCGGCGGAATACTTGAGGTTTTGGTCAGTCCCGTCATGGAGGCGTGCCCAACGGATAACAAGGAAAAGGCAATGAGCCTTTTGCATTCCTTCTATTGCTGGGGTCATGTCGGAGTTGTTTTGCTCTCAACATTATTCTTCACCCTGTTTGGAATACAAAATTGGAGATTGCTCGCCGTTATTTGGGCAATAATACCTCTCACTAATGCATTCATTTTTATGAGAGTACCGATCGCAAGGCTGATTCCAAAGGATGAAAAAGGAATGAGCATAAAGGAGCTTCTGTCTAACAAGATGTTTATTCTGCTTTTCATAATGATGGTATGCTCCGGTGCCAGCGAGCAAGCGGTTTCACAATGGGCGTCGGCATATGCTCAACAGGGGCTTAATATATCCAAAACCATCGGCGACCTTGCAGGGCCTCTTGCATTCGCCGTCCTAATGGGAACCGCCAGAGCAATATACGGAAAATTCGGCGAAAGGCTTTCGATTACAAACGCCATAAAAATATGCACAATTCTTTGCTTTGTTTCATATGCAATAATTTCGCTGTCGCCGATTCCGTTAATTTCTCTAATAGGGTGTGCAATCTGTGGTTTCAGCGTTGGTATAATGTGGCCGGGAACATTCTCGATTTCAACAAGGGCATTGCCAAATGGTTCAACGGCTATGTTCGCTCTTTTGGCATTAGGCGGGGATTTAGGATGCAGTGCCGGACCATCGGTTGTCGGCTTCGTTTCATCAAGCTTTTCCGACAACCTGAATGTCGGAATATTAACTGCTTCTATCTTCCCGATTCTGCTTCTCATATCCTTTATTCTGCTCCAAAATGCAAAAAAGAATAACTAATATGCTGTATATGCTATATGTATACAGCATATTTTTTTGTACTCATATTTGATTTTTATATTTTCTTTTTCTAATATTTTTTATGAAGCGTATGTCCCCACGCTTATACTTTTACGAAAGGAACGATAATATGAAAATCATAGCTGATACAAAATCAGTTACTATTCTTGAAAAAGAAAAAATAACCTCCGGTGCTTACAATGATGTTGCAATCGAGGTTGAATTATCCGAGGAATACAACGGCCTAACCTCCTTCGTAACATTCGGAAATATAAAAACGCCGGTTATCGGAAATATGGTGATGCTTCCAACCCTTAAGCACGGCAGTTGTCGAATCGGTGTTTATGCGATAGAAATAGAAAACAACGAACTGAAGCTACGCTATTCTCCTACTCCCGATTACATAACCGTCAGCAAGGGCACATACAGCAAGGATTGTGAAAACGATCCTCCTATCCCCTCGCCAAGCGAAGGCGAAAAAATCTTCAATCTCATCGACAAAGCGATTGAGCAAGGGAAGCTAAAGGGTGACAAAGGCGAAACGGGTGACAAGGGAGATTCCGGAAAAAACGGCATCGACGGAGCTAATGCAACGATTAACGGTATGAATTGTATCGAAATCGAACAGGGCAACTGCATTAATATTCAGCAAGATGAAAGTGTCTTAACAATTAACGCCGATTTGTCAAATTACTATACAAAAAGCGATATTGATTCATCCTTTGCATCTGTCGATAGCCTAAACGAAAAGCAAAACAGGTTTTCTGTCGGTACAGGACTTCAACTAAATAATGGTGTGCTGGAGCTGGATATTCCGTTTGCAACAGACTCCACAGAATATGGAGGTGTCTAAAATGAGCTTAATAATCGAAGATAAGTCAAAGCTTGATTCACTTGCAAACGCAATTATAAATAGCAACAAAAGTGTCAACCTCGAGGGAGCAACCTTGAACGAATTAAGCCAAATCATATACAATATTATTCCTCATTCAGCGTGCTTTTCAAGCGGAACATATCTGCCTGAGACAAAAATTTCTTCGGATAATATGCCTGAAATTCCATTCAATCTCGGCACGGACAGCGACGGAAATACTATTGTTCCCGACCTAATTCTTATCTATCAACCGCAGTCCTTGATTGATGGCTCAACCGTTGATGATTGCAGCTTAATCACCATCCTATGTCCAAAGCTTATTAGAATCCCGGATGAACAATTGAGCACCGGTATTTCGCTATATAAGCAATCCACAGGCAATAGAGTAACCGCCACAATTTACGGCGGTAACTATCAAATCACTCGTATTACCGACACGAGCTTCTTCCTCTTTCCAAGCATAAAAACATCCTGGAAGGCTAATCTTCCAATCGTTTGGATGCAAATCAAGCTATAAAATAAAGCTTCAAAATAGTAACGCAAAAAGCCGTAACGATGCTCCTATTCTCGGAGCCGTTACGGCTAATTGTTTTTAGATTCTATTTTTCAATTAATACTGCGTGGGCTATGGAGGGTATGGATTGACCCTGTTTAGTAGATGTCGGTGACATCAACGCTCCTGTTGCAACAAACAAAACGCGTTTAAGCTCACCCGACTCCAGCAAATTCAAAATATGCGAGCATACGACACTGGCAGAACACCCACATCCTGAGCCTCCGGAATCAACATCTTGCTCATCCAGGTCATAAATCATCAATCCACAATCCCTGTGCAAATCCGAAATATCAATCCCGTATTCCCTGCCCATCAACTCATTGAGCAACCTCGACCCCGTCAATCCCAGGTCTCCGGTCACAATCATATCAAAATCATCCGCAGTACCCCCAACATCCTGAAGCACCTGTGCAATAGTCCTAGCCGCAGCAGGTGATGATGTCAAGGGTAGACTATAAAATTATTGACAAATTAAATATTTTCTTTTCCGTACTTCTTTGAAGTAACCGATTTCATAACAAAGAGGAAGCCGATTGTAATAACAATACCGACAGGAAGAAGAATTGCGGCATTCTGTACAAATCCGGAAATCAAATACATTACAAATGATATTCCTGCAACGGAAAGCGAATACGGAAGCTGGGTTGAAACGTGATTCAAATGGTTGCATTGACCGCCGGCTGACGACATAATTGTTGTATCGGAAATCGGCGAGCAGTGGTCACCGCAAACAGAGCCTGCAAGACAAGCCGACATTGCAATAATCTGCATCGGGTTGCCCGATTCAAAAATTGTAATAACAATAGGAAT
>CAMFPZ010000066.1 GCA_945979635.1 uncultured Eubacterium sp. | reverse complement strand
GTATGGGAAGCTGGCATTTTGCGATATAAAGTGCAAAAATACAAAGCACGATTTCAAATGTTGTGTCAAGGCTTGCAATAGCGTTATCTATTTTCGAAAGCCACGCAATCATAGTATCAAATCGTGTTTCAAGCCTTGTATGATTATACAGTGCAATGCTAAGCACAATCAGAAGTGCGACCGTAATCAGCAAAATAATTGCGGATGTAAAGCCGATTCTATATCGTTTTGTCTGTTTCATACAATCAAACCAATTCTGCTATTTCTAGCTTTTTTCAAAATAGTTTCCCAGGAATGTAAATTCCGGAAGTTCATCGGAAAGAGCACAGAGCAAATCAAGCGTAGACTCCTCTCTAACCGAGCCTAAAATATCTACATAAAAGAAATAGTCAAATTTTCCGTTTGCAACAGGTCGTGACTCAAGCTTTGTTAGGTTAAGCCCTGTCATAGAAAATCTTCCCAAAACCCTGTACAACGAGCCGGTACGGTGGGGTGCAGAGAATATGAGCGAAATCTTTTGTGCATCATCGTCGATAACAAGCTCCTTTGAAATAACAATAAAGCGGGTTGTATTATTCGCCACATTTTGAATACCTCTGCGGATTATTTTGAGTCCATATTGCTTCGCCGCACTTTCGCTGCAAATAGCGGCAATATTGGTCTTTTCGCTTTCGCTGACAAACTTTGCCGCTGCGGCTGTATTCGAATAATTTATACCTGTAAAGTCGAAATTCTTAAGGAAAATGCCGCATTGTGAAAGTGCCTGCGGATGGGAATAAACATTTTCGATACTCTCAAATTCAATATCATCCCTTGTACACAGACAATGTTCAACCTTTAAGTCATACGCTCCGACAACGTAAAAACGATATTTCATAATTAAATCGTAGGATTCGTGCACGGAGCCTGCTGTGGAATTTTCAACAGGAATGATACCGTACTTTGCCTTATTTTGGTTCACAGCCTCAAAGACATCCTCAAATCTCTTATGAAAATCAACCGGAGAATCAGGGAAAAGGGCATTAGCGGCCTTTCCGCTATAAGCACCCTCAACGCCCTGACAGGCTATTGGCTCGCCATCGGCGGTAAGACTTCTTCCGCCTGCAGCATTTTCTATGTTTTTTCTTAATGCCTCACCGCCGCCGATAATCTTATGTTGGAGAGCTCTGGAGGCATCCATAATAGCAGAAAAGATAGTTTTTACAGCCTCGCCCTGCTCGCCGCATCCGGCGGCAACCAAATCGAGAACCTCCTGTTCTCTTTGCTCATTAAGCACAGGTATTCCTCTTTTAACCTTATATTCGGCAACCTGACGGGAAATATCCATACGCCTTAAAAGAAGCGGTACTAATTCATCATCTACTTTATCAATTTCGTTTCTTAATTCCAATAAGTCCATTAATATATTTCCTCTTATAGTATTAAATCGAGCAGTCCGAGAGCGACTGCACATTCAACAACAGATACAGCTCTTGGTACAATACAAGGGTCGTGTCTGCCGTGAATTTCAAGCTCGGTGTTTTCCATAGTTTGAAGATTTACACTACGCTGCTTTTGTGAAATGGACGGTGTAGGCTTTATTACAACGCTCACAACAAGTGGAGCTCCATCCGTCATACCGCCCAAAATGCCGCCGTTATTATTCGAAACAGTAGCAACCGAGCCATCCTTTATTTCATATTCATCGTTCACTTCGGAGGCATTTTTGTCCGCAAAATCAAAGCCTAAGCCGAATTCAACGCCCTTTATAGCAGGAATACCAAACAGAATTGAAGCAAGCTTGCTCTCAACTGTATCGAACATATTTCCGCCAATGCCGACAGGCAAACCGACAGCAAAGCATTCAACAATACCGCCCACACTGTCAAGGCTCCTTCTTGCCTCTTCGACCTCTTGTCTCATAAGCTTCTCCCTGCTCTCGTCAACAAGCGAAAAAGTGCTTGAAGAAAGCCTTTCGAGAAGTTCAAGACTAATATCATTATAATCAACACTTGTGTCGCATACTGAACCAATTTGTCTAATATGGGCACCGACAAAAATTCCCTTTTCAGCGAGAATCTGCTTTGCAACCGCTCCGGCAAAAACAACAGGAGCAGTAAGTCTGCCGCTAAAATGGCCGCCTCCGCGAACATCATTATAACCATTGT
The DNA here is from genome assembly GCA_945979635.1 of uncultured Eubacterium sp. Lineage (GTDB taxonomy): Bacteria > Bacillota > Clostridia > Oscillospirales > Acutalibacteraceae > Eubacterium_R. The sequence continues at coordinate 3,457 of CAMFPZ010000066.1, read as the reverse complement.
ACTTTACATAAGCAGGATAATCGCTATGAGACGGACGGGGAACCGTCATAAGATTAGAATAATCACCGCTTTTCGTATTGGTGTTCTCAATCATGCACGCAAGAGGTGCTCCCGTTGTCACACCATTAAGCACACCCGAAAGCACCTTCGGAAGATCCTTTTCAAGCCTAGGTGTTGCTGTTTTATCCTTTCCGGGAGCACGACGCGACATATCCTTATATATTTTTTCAAAATCAAGCTCAATTCCGGCCGGCAGGCCGTCGATAACACAACCGATTGCCTCACCATGGCTCTCGCCAAAAACCGAAAGCTTAACCCTTTCACCTATCGCAGAGGACATTTGCATTCCCTCCTATACTATTTATATCATCAAAAAATTCGGGATAAGACTTTCGAATGCTTTGGGCATCATCTATTCGAGTAATGCTGTCAACACCGCTTGCCGCAATAGTCATCGACATAACAATTCGATGGTCGTTATATCCCTTCAAATCAGCACAATGGAGCATTCCGCCATTAATAATCATTCCATCGGAAGTAGCCTCAACATCAACGCCCATTTGCTTCAAATTATACACAACGCTTTCGATTCGGTCGGACTCCTTGAAGCGTAGTCTGCCCGCCCCTTTAATAATGGTTCTGCCCTTTGCATACGCGGCTGCAACAGCCAAGGCAGGCACCATATCGGGAATATCGGTTGCATCAATTTCTATCCCATTAAGCTCGGATTTTCGGGCAACAACGAGATTATCCCTCGTCTCAATTTCTCCGCCGAAGCGTCTCAAAATATCAACAACAGCCTTGTCGCCCTGAGTTGAATTCATATCCAGTCCCTTTAGCTCAACATCACCGAAAAGCACTCCGCCAACCAAGAAAAATGCCGCTTGAGACCAATCACCCTCAACAACATAATCTCTCTTTTCATATTGCTGTGAGCCTTTAACAAGGTAACCATTTTTCGTTTCTTCAATCTCTACACCATAGTCAGCCATAACCTTTATGGTCATATCTACATACGGCTTCGACTGAAGAGGGGTAGTCAAAACTATTTCGCTGTCGCCTTCCAAAATCGGCAGGGCAAGAAGCAATCCGGTTATGTACTGAGAAGAAACATCGCCTGCAAGCTCATATTTTCCGGATGTAAGCTTACCGCTGATAGTTAAGGGTAATCCGCCATTACTCTTGCACTCTACATTATGCTCCGGTAAAAGCCTCAAATAATCGCCGATAGGCCGTTGCGGAAGCTTACCCTCACCAACAAATGTTACGCTTTTTCCAAGTGCGGCTGCAACAGGTATCATAAAACGCAGAGTCGAGCCGCTTTCTATGCAATTTATTTCATTTTCGTCATTCTTAAGAGCATTTACTGCACCGATAGTAGCGGTCATATCCTTACTGTCAATTAAGGGCGATACTTCACCGCCTCCTGCCAAAAAAGAGCAAATAAGAGCTCTGTGAGCAGCGGATTTAGACGGGGGCATAGCCACTGTGCCGTGCAATACTGATTTTCCTATTTCTACTATACTCAATTTATTTCAAACCGAAAAAGCTCGGTATATCCTCATTCTTAATTTTTTTGCTGTACGCATTGCCGATTTCGTGCAATAAAGTAAATTTTATTGAATCGGAAGTACGCTTTTTATCGGCGTTCATAGAGGTAATAATATCCTCAAGAGAATTTTCATCCTGTGTTTTCAGATTATATTTCCTCAAGACATTTGCAATTCTGTCAGCCGTGCCAAATGGAGTAATTCCATTCGACTCTCCTGCCTTGGCAATCATAACCATACCTATTCCTACAGCCTCGCCGTGAGAAATGGTAATAAAATTGTGAAGCTTTTCGATAGCGTGGCCGGGTGTATGGCCGAAATTGAGAAGGGCTCTTTCGCCAAGCTCCTTTTCATCACGCTCAACAACCCCCGCCTTTATGCTGACGCATTCAAAAATTACATCCTCAATAATTGCCTTCGCATCCTCATGCTCGAGTTTTTCGAAAAGAGAAGCACTTTTTATGCAGCCTGTTTTTATTGCCTCCGCCATACCATCGGAGAAAAAGTGAGGAGTTAGTGTATCGAGTGTATCAGGGTCGATAAGCACAAGTACGGGCTGATGAAACGCACCGCATAAATTCTTACCCTGCGGCAGGTCAACAGCAGTTTTTCCGCCGACTGAAGAATCCACCTGTGCAAGAAGCGAGGTTGGAATTTGAACAAAATCTATTCCGCGTAGGTATATCGAAGCGGCAAACCCTGCCATATCCCCGGTAACGCCTCCGCCGAGTGCAACAACAATATCGTTTCTTGTAAGCTCATTTTGTGCCATAAACTCAACCATAGAAATTACGGTTGCAGTTGTTTTTTTGCCCTCACCTGCTGCAAAAACATATTCACAAGCATCAAAGCCATTCGCCTTAAGCTGACTCAAAACTTTTTTTCCGTAAATAGGAAAAACATTGCTGTCGCTTATTAAGCACACCTTGCTTGCATTAGTAACATTTCTTATATATTCGCCGCATTCGGAGATTAGTCCTCTTTGAATCAAAATATCATATCCGTCTGCGACATTAACTCTTATTTTCTTCATTAACCGATTTCTTCCTTAATTCTATTTGCCTTATTCATAAGGTCCTTGAGTGCCTGTGTATCCTCATTGACGATATTATACTTGAACTGCATAAGATTGGAAACTAAATCGTCAACCTCGCGAACCAAGGCTTCTTTATTATCGACAAATAGATCAGCCCACATATCAGCATTAATTCGTGCCACTCTGGAGACATCGCGATAAGAGCCTGCCGAATAGCCCGCATGAGACGGAGCAAGCGGCGAAAGCACATATGAGCACGCAAGAACATGAGCAATCTGCGAAGTAAAGGCAATCATTTCGTCATGGTGCTCCGGTGTTGTTACAACTGTTCTTGCAAATCCCATATCCTGTGCAAGTCCTATAAGAGCATCAACCTTGTTTCGGGGAGTATACTCGTATGGAGTCACAATAAAGCTAGCATTATCGAAAAGAGTATCAAGGCTATTGTCATAGCCTCCGACCTCTCTACCTGCCATTGGGTGAGCACCTATATAATAAAAATCAAAATCATGCCCATCAAGCTCGTTGCAGATTTTCGTTTTAATACCACAGGAGTCAGTGACGATGCTATCCTTTTTGAAGCAATCCTTATGCTTAAATATAAACGGAATAATAGCGTTTGGATAAAAATTTACGAAGGTTATATCAGCTTCCTGAATCAAATCTTCAAGCTCACCGCTTCTGTCAATAACACCGTCACGAAGAGCCTTTTGGGTTACCGATTCTGTTCTGTTCCATCCAAGAACTGTATGGTTTGTTTTCTTTTTTAAGGTCTTTGCAAGGCTTGCACCAATGAGACCTAAGCCGCAAATAAGTACATTCATTGTTTCACTTCCGAAATAGAAAATAATTTAACACAACTATACATATT
>CAMFPZ010000065.1 GCA_945979635.1 uncultured Eubacterium sp. | reverse complement strand
CACAAGGAGTATCGTCGGCAGCGTCAGATGTGTATAAGAGACAGATTCAAAGGAGTATGCTATGGTAGAAAAGACCTTATTCGGCACTCTTGCCGATTCGACGCAAATCGACCTATACAGAATTACAAATAAAAGAGGTGCCTTTGTCACCCTCCAAACACTCGGTGCAGGAATTCAATCCCTTTATGTTCCCGACAGAAACGGCGTTCTTGCCGATGTTGTTCTCGGATTTGACAACCCACAGGATTATACAAATCCCGACTACGGCTATCAGGGCTTAGTAGTCGGAAGATGGGCTAATCGTATCAGGGATGCAAAATTCACCTTTAACGCAAAAGAATACTCAACTCCTATGAATCAGGGACAATGGACTCTCCACTCCGGCGGCAGATTCAGCTTCACTCCTTGGGAGGTTGAGCAAACAGGCGATGATTTTGTAACATTCAAAAGATTCAGCCCCGATATGGAGGACGGCTTCGGCGGTAATTTTACAATGTGGGTAAAATACACCTTTACCGACGATAATATTCTTCGTATCGAATACACGGTTCTCGCTGATGAAGACACAGTAGCAAATCCTACCAACCACGCATATTTCAATCTTTCCGGCAATCCGGAGGAAACGGTTGAGGGACATTATCTCAAAATTAATGCCGACCTATTTACAGAAACCGATGACGACCAACTGACAACGGGTGAGCTCGGCGAGTTAAAGGGCACTATGATGGATTTCTCCGTATCTCACAAAATCGGCGAAAAAATTGATGAGCCCTTCCGTGCAATCATTGATGGTATCGGCTACGACAATAACTACTGCCTACGCCAAAAGGATTTCACTCTCCAACAGGCCGCTGTACTCGAACACAAAGAAAGCGGAAGAAAAATGGAGGTTTATACAGACCTTCCGGGCATCCAGCTATATTGCGGCGGATGGCTCTCCAAGGATTACACGGCAGGCAAGGAAAACGGTGCAGTAAAATACCGCAGAGGTGCGGCACTTGAGACACAGTTCTATCCCGATTCGCTTCACCACAGTGATAAATTCCCTGTTAAATTTGTAAAAGCAGGCGAGCCGTTCAAAACAGTTACGGAATTCAGATTTTCAGCAGAATAACGAAAACAGTAACATAAATTCACCTCCTTCATAGAATAAAACGAAGTACATAAGTGCTTACTATTCTATAAAGGAGATTTTTTATGCCCGATAACCCTATAATTCAAAGCTGCCAAAGAAAAATCAAAGATGCAGTTTGTATTGACACAAAGCGAATATATGACAGTTGTGTAAGCAAGGACTGCTTGGAGGACTTAAGAGTTACATTCTTTGGACCCAGCCAAAATCTTATTGATGAGGCCAGCACAATTAAATGCCGCGACTGCTGTATCAATGCGGTCAGCATTGATGTTGATGAGGTTCCGTTTAACAAAGGATTTTACAGCGTTGATGTGCATTTCTACTTTTTATTGAAATTCGACTGCTATACTATTCCTTGCTCACCACCGCAGATTGCAGTAGGCTTTGCATCCTTCAGCAAAAGATGCATTCTCTATGGTTCACAGGGAAATGTAAAAATATTTGCCTCCGAGATTTGTGACAAATCGGGAGATTGCCCCGAGGCTCCGCAATACGCAAGCCCAACGGCAAAGGTGCAGGCTGTGGACCCTATAGTGCTTTCCTGTAATGTAATAAAGGAATGTGATTGTCATATCCCTCTTTGCTCCTGCTTCCCAAAGAGAATGCTCGAGCAGATTCCCGACAGTATCATAACTCCTCAACGCGAAAAGGCAGTTTTAGTAACGCTCGGCCTGTTCTCTATTATCCAGATGGAAAGAGATGTCCAAATGACCGTACCTGCATACGATTTCTGCGTTCCGGAAAAGGAATGCTCCTGCTCAACCCAAGACCCCTGCACGGCTTTCCAAGGAATTGACTTCCCTGTTGAGCAATTTTTCCCGCCTGAAAAGGAATGCGAATGTTCGACAAAAAGCCTTGAAGAAAGTGAAGATGAATGATTATCGCCCCTGCTAATAACAGGGGTTTATTTTTTTAGCCTTATATGTTATCATATAATTCAATTTAGAAAAAGTTTAGGAAGTGAAGAAATGAATTTTAAGGAAGATTCCTTTATGCTGACTTTGGCAATTATTGTAGTTGCTTTTGTTATAGCACAGGCGACCTTCTTTTTGGTAAGAGCGATAAAGAGGGCAAAGGTGCTTGGGATTAAAAAAACAACAATAAAAAATACACTTATTTCCTCCGGATTGTTCACGATAGCACCTGCAATCGGAATCGTTGCAACAGTTTTGACGCTGTCGGCAGGACTGGGATATGTTTTGCCTTGGATAAGACTAACTGTTATCGGAAATATTTCGTATGAAGTTACGGCGGCAACTAATGCTATTGAGGCGTACGGGCTTAGCGGCGGTATTGCAAACCCGATTGCCGACAAAGAGGTTTTCGGTACAGTTGCTTGGGTTATGACACTCGGCTCAATTATGCCGCTTGTTCTTGTACCTTTTGTGCTGAAAACCGTTCAAAAGAAAATAGGAAAAACCGTTTCGAAAAACAGTAAGTGGTCATCCGTTATGAGTGCCGCTGCGTTTATCGGACTTATCGCCGCTTTTGTTGCCAGAGCAATAGCGGGCAAGGGTGAAGCTGATATTATCGGCGACGGTGCAGGCGTTTTGTCAGTTGCGGCATTGCTTTTTTCGATTGTGCTAATGTTGATATTCCAAAAAATAGCAACAATGAAAGATTGGAAGTGGCTTGATTCGTTTGCTATGCCGTTTTCGATGATTGGTGCAATGGCTTTGGTTATGATGCTTGCTCAGGTATTGCCTGAATCAATAGCATTTTTAGAATGGAGGGGTTGAGTATGAATAGTAAATATATCAATAAAACCCATACATACGGAAGAATATGGATGCTTGTAACACTTGCTTTGTTTCTTAGTATTCCTGCTTTGATATGCTATCACCTTGATGTTTTTCCGAAAGCGGATATGGTGTTTAAGGGACTTGCAACAGTTGCAGTTGTGTTTTATCCGACTGCCGTTTTAGAGGTTTTGACATATTCTCCGTTGCTTGGAACAGGCGGAACATATCTTGGCTTTGTAACAGGTAATATAACGAATTTGAAGCTTCCTGTTGCTTTGAGTGCTATGGAAAATGCTGAGGTTGAAGCGACGAGTGAGGAGGGCGAGGTTATTTCGACAATATCCATTGCCGTTTCCTCGATTGTAACGACGATAATTATTGCTGTTTGCGTTATTGCATTTCGTCCTGTTTTGCATAATATAACCGACAAGGATTCTGTTTTTGCTCCGGCGTTTCAACAGGTAACGCCTGCATTGTTCGGTGCATTATGTGCTTCTTATCTTGCGAAGCATTGGAAAATTTCAGTTTTGCCTATATTGTCGCTTGTTATTGTTTTGCTATTCAGCGGAAAATTAGCAACAGGAGTGCTCATTCCTATTGGCGTTGTTGTTTCGCTTTTGGGTGCACATATTATGTATAAGAAAGGCTGGCTTGACTAATGAAAATTTTTCTTATAATTTTGGGTGTTATCATTGCTTTGATATTAATTACAATTGTAAAGGCTTCGCTCTACAAAGCAAAGGAAGTAGAAATTCCACCTATGCCTCATGAAAATGTTAATTCAAAAAGAGTTCAAAATCATCTTTCACAGGCTATTCAAATAAAAACCATATCAAATCCCGATGACGAAAAGGTTGATTGGGAAGAATTTGAAAGATTTCATAAATTCCTCGACGACGAATTTCCGCTTGTTCGAGAAAATCTTATCAAAGAGGATATTTCGCAGGCGTCGTTACTGTATACTTGGCAGGGCAAAAATCCTGAATTAGAGCCTATTGCACTTCTTTCTCATCAGGATGTTGTTCCCGTTTCGCAGAGTACATATAACGATTGGAAATATGATCCGTTTGAGGGACATAATGACGGTGAATTCATTTGGGGCAGGGGTGCTGTCGATATGAAGAACCATCTTATTTGCGTTATGGAAGCGGTTGAAACCCTGCTTGAGGAGGGATTCGAGCCTGAGCGAACAGTTTATCTTTGTTTTGGGCATAATGAAGAAATTGTTGCCGGCAAAAATAACGGTGCAAATGCAATTATGAAAACCCTTTCGGAGAGGGGAGTGCGTCTTGATTCAACCCTTGACGAGGGCGGTGCTATTATAAAAGCAAATGTTAAGGGCTTATTCGATGGCAACCTTGCAGGTGTCGGTATTGCAGAAAAGGGTTATGCAGATTACAAAATTACCGTTAAGGCAAAGGGCGGTCATTCCTCACAACCTCCTAAGCATACCGCCGTCGGACAAATCAGTGAGGTTGTGCGTGACCTTGAAAAGCATCAGTTCAAGGCAAGAATGTTGCCGTCGGTGTATAATTTGTTTAGCGGGGTAGGTGCTCACACCTCTTTCCCTGCAAGAATGGTGATGTGTAATCTTAGGTTTTTGAAGCCGATATTTTTTGCAATAATGAAAAAATTTCCGCCTGCCGCAACCTTTATCAGAACAACTACTGCATGCACTATGCTTTCGGGCAGCCCCGCTTCAAATGTTTTGCCGCAAACGGCGAGCGTAACAGTCAATTTCCGCGAGCTTCCCGGTGATACCTTGAAAGGCACCGAAGAGCATATTCGAAAGGTAGTGAGAAACAAGAATATTGAAATTGAGTTCCTGAAAGGCAAGGAAGCGTCGAAGGTTTCCTCAACAGACTCAAGGGCGTTCAAGACAATCGAAAAACTCGCAATGCAAATCGACAGCAAAAATGTTGTTGCACCGTTTCTCGTTATGGGCGGCACAGATTCCTACCACTACGAGAAAATCTGCGACAATATGTACCGATTTTCGCCGTTCGTCATAGACGCATCCATTATGCTCACCACTCACGGCACAAATGAGCGTTGTCCGATTGAACAGCTTGATGTCGCCGTCGAATTTTTCAAACGCTATATAAAAGAAATGACAAACTAAAAATCAACAGTTAAGGGGGGTATTCAGCACAAAAATCGTGCCGAATACCCCCCTTAACTTACGTTATTTAGGCTTACGTTCTAATTATTGTTCATAGAATTGAGAGTATCAATAATCACCTTGTCGGTTATTTCCCAACCTGTAAAGGTATTATCAGTTATTTCTGTTGATAGGAAATAGCGGTTATCGTAACAACCTATGGTAAGATAATCTATTATACTGCAAACAGGTAAATCATCATTTGCAAAGTATATATAATACCAGCCGTTATGAGTGTTTTTTGTAAATGTTTCGGTCATATTGTTGGATATGGAGTTTATAACATTCAAATTAACAAAAGCGTTAATCGCCTCGACATTGTCGCAATAAACCTTTTTTGTTTCGGCAGCCGATTTTTCCATAATAACCCCGGTAACCTCTTTTTGTAACGGTGCTTCTAATTCACTGACAGGAAGCGAAGTATACAAGGTGTGGTCATTAAAGGCAGTTACATAAATGAACTGATTTTTATCGTCGTTTTTGAGTGTGTAGTATGAGTGAGGCAAAAGCAAATTTTTATCCGTATATACTCTGTCTCTTATACACATCTCCGAGCCCACGAGACGTAGA
>CAMFPZ010000064.1 GCA_945979635.1 uncultured Eubacterium sp. | reverse complement strand
TTTCTATACCGTAAACATAAGTGCTCAACAAATACTCCTGTAGCACATCGAGACTCGAATCATCCTGCTCATCATCGAACCAAATTCGTCCAACCTTTAGCAGAGAATTATTAAATGACTCAAGTCCGATTTTTTTAAGACGCTCAACAACGCGACTTTTTTCGTCCTCATTTAAGCTATTCCACAGGACATAGCAATCAAGAACACTGCGAAATCCTATTCCGCGGGCATAAATATTCTTTGTAAAATGGCCGATATTATAATAATATAAATCCTCCGGCGACATAGTATGAAGCAAAGGATTGTTTTCATCCACGGGCATAGCATTCCAATCAATAACAAAATCGCTGTATTTTGCATGGTTCCTGTGCATAAATTCATAGTGAATTTCGCAATAGATATTTTCATTTTTTCTAAAGGCGTCTACCTGACCATCATCCAAAACATCATCGTAATATCCATTTTCGTGCATAATATCACGAATTTTTTGACGAGCTTGGGCAGTCATATCAGTTTTTACCATAAGGTCTATATCGCCCATACTACGCATATCCGGCTGAGGATAATAGCTTCTAATCAAGCTTCCCTTGAGAGGTAAAACCTCATAACCCAGACCTGTAAACAGTTCAATCAAGCTCTCCAGCTCCATCTCCTGACGCACGGTCTGATTGAGAAACAATGCATAATCTCCATGCCATTTATACAAAAGCTCTTTGTCAGGCTTATTATCAAGTTGGGTTATACTTTCCCATAAGAGATTGGAAGCCTTTTGTAATCTTGAAATAGAATAAACCTCTTGAAAGCTCACACTCTGCGGCTTTTCCTGCGGTTTTATATTCTTCAAGGCACATTTGGCAAGATGGACAAAATAGCCCTGTGCTGTGTTCTTATCAAGCATATCAATTATTCTCCTCTAATTCGGACATTAGCTCTTCGTGTTTGCGTGCCTGTTCATTACGAACAATTCCGGACGGAATGAAGCATAAAAGAAGAATTACCGCACTCACCAAAAACAGCTCCATAGGATAAACTATATCACTGTCGGCAACGCCCTTGTTCATAGCGTTAATTACTCCCTGTGCAAACAATGGACCGAAAATCATCGGTATCAGCACATACATAACGATTCGACAACCCTGGAACAATCCCTCCTTGCCTTTTGGAATATAATCACGATAGGAGGCGGTAAACAGGCCTGCCATAACAAGATTAACGCCCATAGCAAGCACACCGCCCACAATAAGGCAAACAAGCAGCATCGAGGTGTTTTTTCCAATAAAGAATTTTGCACAATACAAAACAATACAACCGATAAAGCCGGCAATTATTGTAGGATAATAGAAGCCTCGTTTTCCTCGTTTATCCATAGCGGAGGACACGATAACGGAGCCGGCTGCGGCAAGAATCATAATAACTCCGACAGGAATGATATAATCCTTTATTTTCAGCGTACCCTCTACGATATTGAAAAGATAATTTATGTAGACCTGATAGCTGATTGAAGCGACCGTAAAACCCGAAAGGCAAACATAGAGCATTTTATTCTGCTTTATTGTTGAGGGCTTGAGTGAATAAAGAAAATCATTTATAAAGCTATTTTCCTTATTCGCAGTTATTCCTTGCTTATCCTTCATAACAAAGAGTCCGATAACGCCTCCGACAGTGGGCATAATTCCCATAATAACAAAGAATTTTTGCCAATCGCCGACAGTAGCGTCAGCATTAGTAAGACTGTCAAAGCCGCCGAAAACAACAGCCATGGCAAGAAGCGGCATAATCGCAAGAATTGTATCAACTCTGGCTCTATTTGCAGTATTCGAGACATCGGTAACCCAAGTATTGTATGCAGCATCATTACTTATTGAGCCGATTACAGACATAATGCAGTCCATTGCCACAACGAGAATAACCATAGGCAAAACCTTTTCTGCCGACGGCTTCATAGGAACGAGCGAAAATGCGGCGATAGTAAATCCCCAAACAACATATCCCCAGCATACGAAAATCTTTCGTTTTCCTGTTCTGTCGCAAAGTGCACCCCCGACAAGCGTAGCAAGGGTTGCAAAAGCGGCAGAAAACGCAACAAGCAGGGTTGTTGCATATGGTGCTCTTGTTATCTCATTTTGCATAAATCGAGAAAAATACATATTCTCAACTACCCAAGCAATCTGACCTATCAGACCGAAAAGCACCATAGACACCCAAGTTCTTTTCGACATTTTTCCTAATGAGCCTTGTTTAGTCTTCATCATAATCACCACAATTCAAATTCATTTATTACATCATCTATTCTTTTTATTTGGTAATCAATACGATATTCCTCAGGAGCTGTTAATCCGTTTGGATTGAACCAACAGGTTTTTATTCCTGCATTCATTCCGCCTCTCATATCTGAGGTAAGCGAATCTCCGATAATGACTATTTCATCCCTGTTTGCATACCTTTGAGCCTCATCCAAAACAGGAACAAAGAACTTTTCATTCGGCTTTTCAAATCCGATTTCATCGGAAATAAACACTCCGTCAAAGATTTCGTCAAGTCCTGATTTTTCCAATCTTTTGTGCTGAACAGCGGCTGCACCATTTGTTACAACAAGCTGCTTTACCTTACCTTTTAAGAAATTAAGCGTTTCATTCGCATAATCCACAAAGGCAATCGTATCCGGAAGGCAATCTTCGTAGAATACTGAAAATTCAGCAGGTTGAACAGGAGTGACTATATCGTGCTTTTTGAAGAAATCCTCAAATCGCTTCGACATCACCTGCTCCTTTGTCAGCCTTCCTTGCTCAAGCATAAGCCAGCAAGCTTGATTAATTTCGGAATACGAGCGGTGCAATTCGCAATCTAGCTCTCCTATACAGAAATGGCTAAACGCTTTTTTCAGAGCACAAAACTCACTCCTTCGAAAATCAAGAACAGTTTGGTCCAAATCCCACAAAATCACCTTTATCATAATTCAATATCCAGCTCAACGGGACAATGGTCACTGCCCAAAACATCGGTATGAATTTTTGCATCAACGAGCCTATCATCGAGCGATTTTGAGGAAATGAAATAATCAATTCTCCAACCTGCATTCTTTTCTCTGGCCTTGAACATATATGACCACCAGGAATAAACGCCCTCTAAATCGGGATAAAAAAATCTAAAGGTATCGGTAAATCCCGATTCGAGCATTAAGGTCATTTTTTCTCTTTCCTCATCGGTAAATCCGGCATTGCGATGGTTCGTTTTCGGATTCTTTAGGTCGATTTCTGTATGTGCGACATTAAGGTCTCCTGCAAAAATAACCGGCTTATTTTTATCGAGAGAAACGATATATTCCCTAAAGGCATCCTCCCACTCCATGCGATAATCAAGTCGAAGGAGCTCTCTCTTTGAATTAGGAACATAAACCGTAACAAAATAGAATTCCTCAAATTCAAGTGTAATCACTCTACCCTCATGGTCGTGCTCTTCAATTCCTATGCCATATCTGACGCTGACAGGCTCTTTTTTCGTAAAAACTGCCGTTCCTGAATAGCCCTTTTTTTCGGCATAATTCCAATATGAATAATACCCCTCGGGAGCAAAATCAATCTGTCCCTGCTGAAGCTTCGTTTCCTGCAGGCAGAAAATATCAGCATCAATATCATTAAAAAAGTCTTCAAAGCCCTTTGTTACGCAGGCTCTCAAGCCGTTTACATTCCAAGAAATAAGCCTCATAAATACACCTCTTTGCTTAATGTTACAATAATATAATTTTATTATACAATATACATCCGCTCATTGCAAATAATAAATACTTTTATTTATCCAAAAGATGTGGTAAAATATAGGCGGTGATGAAATGAAAAGAACATATGGGATTGTATGCGTTATATTAAGTGTAATTGCATCAGCTTATACGATTTGGTATATGCAGCTTGCACCCGCTTCCACTAACGAGGGAGCATTATCAAAAATAGGTTTGCACCACCCAATACTCTTTGCAATATGGGGAGTACTAACCTACTGTGCACTATGCCTCAACATAGTCCACGCATACAAATCAAGATTGAAAACAAGAATACATATTCCGCTATTAATCATCTCGGGAATAGGTATGCTGCTAACACTTACAAACGATTTTGATTTCGACAAGAGGCTTCAATACTATCTTCATTGTGTCGGTTCGCTCACCTTTTCGGTAATTATGGGAATAATTATTTTTATTCTGTTTCTGCTTTGCTTCAAAAAAGGAGCAATATTCAAAGCATTCACGATAATTACAGGACTTATTCTGATTTCTGATTTAGTCTGTCTGTTGATATTCAAGGAAACCGGACTGATAGAGGCATTACCGATATTCGCAGGATATATTCTACTCGGAATAACTAACATAAGGAGTGATAAAAATGAAGCTAAACAGGAAGCTGGAATCGCTTGACAAATATCCATTCCATATGCCCGGACACAAGAGAAATGCAAAATTCAAAATTCCGGCAAGCGAAATAGATATAACAGAAATTGACGGACTTGATAATTTGCATAATCCAACCGGCGTAATTAAGGATATAGAGGACAGGCTAAAGAAAATATACAAATCTGCTCACTCTTTCATAAGTGTCAATGGCTCAACTGCAGGTATTCTCGCAGGTATTCACGCATTATGCGAGCGTGGAGATACGGTAATTGTGGCACGAAACTGTCACAAAAGTGTCTATAATGCCTGTATGCTTTTGGAATTAAACATAAAGTACATTGAGCCGCAATTCGATTACACAAACGGCTACTACACCTCTGTGACGCAAAAGGCAGTTGACGAGGCAATAAGGCAAGTACCAAACGCAAAGGCAATTATCATAACCTCTCCCACATACGAGGGCTACATAAGCAGAATAACTGCCGAAATCCCGATATTGACAGATGCTGCCCACGCGGCACATTTCGGATTAGGCTACTTCCCTGAATATCCGAAAAGTGATATTGTCGTTTCCTCGCTTCACAAAACGCTCCCTGCCCTAACCCAAACTGCGGTAGTAAACATTTTTAATGAGAAATATATCGACGCTGTTAAGCAATATATGGCGATTTTCCAAAGCACATCTCCCAGCTATGTGCTTATGAACAGTATTGATTTATGCTGTGATTACATAGAAAATAATCGTCTTGAATTCGGAATATTCTATGAAAAGCTCTGTGATTTAAGGTTGGTTCAAACGAACAATCTGCGTGTTCAATACAGTGATGATATTTCGAAAATCGTAGTTTCCTGTGCCAACACAGACATAAACGGAATCGAGCTTGCTGACAAATTTAGAAACGAATACGCCATTGAGCCCGAATATGCAAGCGAAAAATATGTACTCTTTATGACATCAATCGGCGATACAAATGAGGGTATAAAAACTTTGAAAGACGCGATTGAAAGCATCGACGAAGAGCTTTTATCGGTTTATTGCGAATTATCAAAAAAGCCGCCGATACCATCCGATATAGAAAAAATCACTGTTGATTCAAAAAGCAATCTAACAGATATACAGGAAAGCATCGGTCGAGTATCAAACGAATTCATTTATGCATATCCTCCGGGAATACCGATTATTTCACCAAACGAAATCATTACCCAAAAAGCGGTTGAGCACATACTAAACTCCTTTGAGACTGTCTCTTATACACATCTCCGA
>CAMFPZ010000063.1 GCA_945979635.1 uncultured Eubacterium sp. | reverse complement strand
GAAATATTATCACATACAGTATTATTGCTCGTTTCATAATTTTCCGTGCTCCTTGACATTAAATATATAATTTAGTATAATATATTATTAAAATTGGGTATTTATATCCGTTTCCATTATTTTGTAGAAAGGAGATAAACAGATGGCAGAAAATTTTATTTTACCAATCTCACAGGAAGATTTATCTAATTTATGCGGCGAATTAGAAAAAAATAACAAAATCAATCCAAATGACTTTTCAAAATATCATGTTAAGAGAGGCCTTCGAAATGACGACGGCACGGGTGTTATGGCGGGACTTACCCGTATTTGCTCTGTTGAGGGTTATTATATTCTCGATGGTGAGCGAATTCCGAAGGAGGGAAAGCTTTCTTACCGTGGATATGATATTAAGGATATTATCTCAAATTGCGTAGCGGAAAATCGCTATGGCTTCGAGGAGGTTGCATATCTCTTGATATTCGGTACTCTTCCGACTCAAGAGCAGCTTGATAGCCTTCGCCATATTTTCGGTGAATGTCGAGCACTTCCTGATGAATTTGTTGAAGATATGATTATGAAGCATCCTTCAAGGGATATTATGAATAAGATGGCTCGCTGTGTTATGACCCTCTATTCTTTCGACAAAAATCCGGATGATATTTCCGTTGCGAATGTTTTGCGTCAGTCGCTTCAGCTTATTGCACAGTTTCCGACTATTATGAACGACGCTTATCAGGTTAAGCGTAGAGCATATTACAATAAGTCGATGTATCTTCATCCTATTGACAAATCCCTGTCGACTGCCGAATCCATTCTTCGTCAGCTTCGTGCCGATAAGAAATACACCGAGGAGGAGGCAAGACTTCTTGACATTTGTCTTATGATTCACGCAGACCATGGCGGAGGTAATAACTCAACCTTTTCAACTCGTGTTCTTACCTCGAGCGGAACAGACACCTATTCCGCTATAACTGCAGGCTTGGGTTCTCTTAAGGGTCCCCGTCACGGCGGAGCAAATATTAAATGTGCTCGCCAAATGGAATATATTATCGAAAATTGTTCCGACTCTACCGACGATGCCCAAATGCGTGATATGCTTGCAAAAATTCTTCGTAAGGAGGCAGGCGACGGCACCGGCTTGGTTTATGGTATGGGTCATGCAGTATACACCCTTTCCGACCCTAGGTCAATTATTTTGAAGAATTCTGCGAAAAAGCTTGCATTTGAGCACGGCTTTGAAAAGGAATTTATGACCCTTGATGCTATCGAACGACTTACTCCCGAGGTGTTTGCAGAGGTTAGGGGAATAGAAAAGGTAATGTGTGCCAATGTTGATTTATACAGCGGACTTGTCTATAAAATTTTGGGTATACCCGAGGATTTGTTTACTCCGCTTTTTGCAAGTGCTCGTATCGCAGGCTGGTGTGCACACAGAGTTGAGGAAATTACAACCTCATCTCGTATTATGCGTCCTGCCTACAAGAGCGTAACAAAAGCGAAGGAATACATTCCCCTCAATAAAAGATAAATGTATTGAATCGGAAAAATAGAATGAAAAGAATGAATTTTCACCCTGCGACAGCGTGCTTTGCTTTGTCTGTTGTTCTGCGTGTTACCTTTGAGATTTCGAAAATAGGTTTTTTGCTTAAGCTTTCTGCAGGACTTATGCTTTTGCTTTTCGCTATTTGTGCTGTCGCTTTGCTCAAAAAAAGAGAATATGCACCTGCGTTTGACCTAAAAAACAAGCCTGTCCAAAGATTTTTTTCGTATATTCTGTCATTCGGGCTTTTTGCAGACTTCGTATGCTGTGGGGTGAATTTGTATAACCACATTCAATCGGCCAATGCTAATCTCGTTTTGGGAGCGATTCTTATATCATTTCGGGGTTTGCTTTCGCTTCTTGCAAGCGTGAATATGATTATCGTTTCGCTGTCGTTTAGCTCAAGAGTTGATTATGATTTCAGAAAGCTCAGTGTGATTAATCTGTCATTGCTTGCTTGGAGCTTGTGCGGCGGTGTGATGCTTCTTATGGGCGTAGAACGGTCGTATAGCCTTGATAACATCGTGTATTACATAACCGTACTATTGTGCGTTCTGTCGTGTTATTTTTATACTGCTGAAATAGAAAGGACAGAAGCGGCATCTCCGATAGGATTATTTGTGTGTCAAATTTTTGGATATGTGTCGTTATACAATTTCGTTTTGTTTCTTTGCAAGGGACAGATTACAGGCGAACTATTTGCCCATTCCTGTGTTATGCTAACACTCGGAATGTTTATGCTCTCCTTCGTCTTTGACATTCTTCACCGAACACGAAAGGATTAGAGGTCTGAATGCTGTTAAATGATTTTTTAACTAATCTTCAAACTGTGGCAATTCAAGTGCTGATACTGTACTTGATTGCTTTTGTGGGATTTTTTGCAGATAAAACCGGAATATTTGTTCGTGCGGATGCGACTCGGCTTGTTGATTTGCTCTTTAATTTGATTTTGCCTTTTGCAATAATAAATTCGTTCCTTTCTATGGATAGAACGAAGGAGCATATTGTTGGCCTTTTGCTCGCGGTTTTGCTGGCGTTTTTTACTCATATGCTGGCTATTGGCATTGCCTGCCTTTGTTTTAGAAAACGCTCAAGGCAGGAACGGGGAATATACCATTATGCGATTGTATTTTCTAATGCAGCATTCCTTGCACTTCCGCTAGCACAAAGCGTTGTCGGTGATGAAGGTGTGTTTTATTCCTCGTGCTATGTTGCTGTGTTTAATGTGCTTGCATTCACCTATGGAATTAGCCAAATTTCTGCCGGCAAGGCAAAAATAAATATAAAAAGCCTGTTCTTGAATCCGGGCTCAATCAGCGTAATTATCGGTATTCCTTTGTTTTTGCTTCAGGTAAAACTACCGGAATTTATTGCCGACACTATGTCAAGAATCGGTGCCTGCAATTCACCGATGGCTATGATTGTTTTCGGCACATTTCTTGCGAATTGCAATTTCAAGAATATATTTATAAAAAAAGAGGCATATTTTGTTTCCTTCATTCGTCTTGTGCTGATTCCTGTTGTAATGCTTTTTGTATTTAAGCTTATAGGAGTGGAGGGAAATATGCTTATTGCGTTGACTATTTCTGCCTCCGCACCTGTTGCAACAAACACGGCTATGTATGCCGCAAAATATGAAAACGACACTGCGTTAAGCTCCGAGCTTGTTGGCCAAACGAGTATTTTTTCGGTTATCACTATGCCTGTGATAGTAGCTTTAGCACAGATTTTGTAAAGGTATAATATGAAATTTACAGATTTTGTTGGTAATGAAAAAGTGAAACAGCAGCTTTCGTTTTTGGAAGCGGCTCATAGATTGCCCCATGCATTTGTTATAGAGGGCGATGAGGGAATCGGAAAGCGTACTCTTGCAAGAGAAGTCGCACTTAACCTCCTTTGCAGAGGCGATGAAAAGCCTTGTAGAGAATGCTCGCAGTGCTCAAAGGTGCTCAAGGGTATTCATCCCGATATATATGAATACAGTGCCACAGGAGGGGCAAGAAGCTTCCATGTTGATGTTGTACGAGATGTTAAAGAAAATGTCTATATGCAACCTAATGAGGCTGAATATAAGATTTATATTTTGGGCAACTGTCAGTGTATGAATGAGAGTGCCCAGAATGCTCTGCTCAAGGTGCTTGAGGAACCGCCGGAGTATGCAATATTCTTTTTGACTGTTGACTCAAAATCAGCCCTGCTCGAAACCGTGCTGTCTCGAAGCACAGTGCTGAGCCTCGAAGGCGTACCTGCCAATATTGGGGCGGATTATATTTGTTCGAGAAATTCCGAATATGATTATGATGAGGTGCTTCGTGCCTGCACAATATGGAGCGGAAATATCGGAAAGGTTGTTCAAAGCTTGGGCGACAGTAAGCTTTCGAGAATAAACGGTATTGCCTGCGACATTTGTCGGGCGTTGAGTGCGAATGACGAATACAGTCTTTTGACGGCGTGCTCCGTATTCGATAAGGATAGAGAAACTCTTGCCGCAAGTCTGGTTTTACTGAAAACTATATTTCGCGATGCTCTTGTTTTTTACGAGGGCTCGGATGTCTTGAGCGGAAATGCTGAAATTGCGAGAGATTTCAGCAAACGCTTCAGCAAAAAGAAATTAATGAATTTGATTTATGCCTGCGAAAGCCTGCATAGCTTGACTGTAAAAAACGGAAACAATGCAGTTTTGATTACAAAAATGTGCTATGATTTTCGTCGTGCAATCGGAAGATAATCTGGTCGATTACTAAATTGATTTATGAATGGAGAAATATATGACAAAGGTTGTTGGAGTCCGTTTTAAGGACACAGGAAAAACTTATTTTTTCGACCCTGAAAATATTGAGGTACATAAGGGTGACGATGTTATTGTCGAAACAGCTCGAGGAATCGAGAATGGTGTAGCTGCATCCGGAATTAAGGATGTTGAGGATGAAGAAATTGTAAGCCCTCTCAAGCCTATTATTAGGGTTGCAACTCAGGAGGATATTGAACGCATCCAAAAGAATAAACAGCTCGAAAAGGAAGCATATTCTATCTGCCAAAAAAAGATTGAGGAGCATAAGCTCGATATGAATCTAACCGAGGTTGAATATACCTTTGATGCTTCGAAGATTATTTTCTACTTTACCTCTGACGGTAGAGTTGACTTTAGAGATTTAGTAAAGGATTTGGTTTCTACATTCCGCACTCGAATTGAGCTTCGACAAATCGGTGTTCGCGATGAAGCAAAAATGCTTGGAGGCCTCGGTGTCTGCGGAAGACCGTTTTGTTGCTCAACCTTTCTGAATGACTTTCATAGCGTGTCAATTAAGATGGTTAAGGACCAAGGACTTTCACTTGCTCCTACAAAGATTAGCGGCTGCTGCGGCAGACTTATGTGCTGTCTTAAGTATGAGCAGAATTCGTATGAATATTTGAATAAAATCACTCCTAAGGTAGGAACTGTTGTTGACTGTCGAGAGGGTAGAGGCGTTGTTGTTGATGCCGCTGTTTTGACAGGAAAGCTGAAGGTTCAGTTGAATGACTCTCCTGAGGGTGCATCGCCTGTAACCGTAAATAGAGCAGAGGTTAGAATTGTAAAGAAATAAATTCAAAAACACTTGCATTTTATATTATGGGATGTTATATTAAAGGTGATAGATATAGTTCTGTCAATATTTTTAGGAGGTAAATATAATGGCTTATGCAATTTCTGATGAGTGCATCGCTTGCGGTGCATGTGCTGCAGAGTGTCCTGTAGGTGCTATTTCAGAGGGCGATTCAAAGTTCGAAATTGACGCTGATGCTTGCATCGAGTGTGGAGCTTGCGAAGGTGTTTGCCCGGTTGGTGCTCCTGCACAGGCATAATTATGCGTATACATAGTTTAGTATAAAAGAAAACGGAAGGTCGCCGAGTGGCTCCTTCCGTTTCTTTTTATTTTTTATGCCATTGATGATTCTTTTATTATGAATTATTTGGCGGTCGTATTTATTTTTTTGTTTTCTCTTCTTCGTTAATGTAGTCGCTAAAGCTGAATTCTTCAAAGCTTCCCGCCTCATCCGGTGCAAGCTGAATTTTATTGCTTGCCATTCTGTATGTTGCCTCAATGAATCCGAGAAGAATGAAGAAGACCATTAACTCCTTTGGCGATTGAAGAGTGAATTCATATAGCGACATAACTATAAATCCGATAAATGACGATGTATAGAGAACCGCATATGGTCTGTATGCATTGTTTTTTAGATAGAATAGTTTG
>CAMFPZ010000062.1 GCA_945979635.1 uncultured Eubacterium sp. | reverse complement strand
ACACAAGGAGTATCGTCGGCAGCGTCAGATGTGTATAAGAGACAGAGCATATCGTATGCATCATAGGTTTTGAAGGTAAAACCATTGCCCTGACCATCGCCGCAATCGGTAATGCTATCCTTAAGACCGCCTGTTTCGCGAACGATAGGAAGCGTACCATAGCGAAGAGCAACCATTTGTGAAAGTCCACAGGGTTCGCTCTTACTCGGCATCAGGAACAAATCCGAGCCTGCATAAATCTTGCGTGCCAAATCGGGCACAAATCCGATAGTAACTCCAACCTTATCCGGATATTTATTATGAAGCTCTCTAAAGAAGCTCTCATACTGCCATTCGCCCGAGCCGAGAACAACATACTGAACATCTTTTTCCCAAAGGCTCTTTTCCATAACGGCACGAATAAGATCGAAGCCTTTATGGCCCACAAGTCGAGATACAATTCCGATTACAGGAACATCGTCGCGAACTGCGAGTCCCATTTGTTCCTGCAAGGCCTTCTTATTCTTCGGCTTATTCTTTGCAAAATTATCGGCATTATAGTTGAAATTAATATTCTTATCTGTTTCCGGATTATAGTTTTCTGTATCAATACCATTAAGAATACCGCAAAGCTTCCAGCTACGCTGATTCAAAATCGGGTCAAGGCCGTGGGAATACCAAGGATCAAGTATTTCCTTTGCATATGTAGGAGAAACTGTCGTTACCTTATTGGCACACTCAATACCCGACTTCATAAAGTTTACAAGTCCGTCATACAATATCAGGTTGTTATATTCGGGTGCAATACCGAGAACATCGTTAAGAAGCTCTGTGCCATACTTACCCTGATACTGGATATTATGTATAGTGAAAACAGTTTTGATATTTTCATATCCCATCTGGTTTGCATAATAGCAGGAATAATACAGCGGAGTAAGTGCACTCTGCCAATCGTTACAATGGATAATATCCGGCTTCCAATCAATATGGGGAATAATCT
Source organism: uncultured Eubacterium sp. (assembly GCA_945979635.1). GTDB lineage: Bacteria > Bacillota > Clostridia > Oscillospirales > Acutalibacteraceae > Eubacterium_R. Next base: position 4,863 of record CAMFPZ010000062.1, on the reverse strand, counting down.
CGAGAACTGCTCTTGAGAAAAACGCAAACCTCTCTGCATCGTCATAGTGTCCGTAAATACCATCACGCTTGAAATAATACTGATTATCAAGGAAATAATATACTACGCCATTATGCTTTGCCTCAAAAATTCCGCAATACTGTCTACGCCATGAAACCGGAACAGAGATGGATGTTATAAATCTCATCTTATCCTTGTATTCCTGCTTAATTGAGTCATAAAGCGGCATTACAACACGGCAACCGATCAAACGCTTACGAAGTGCAACCGGAAGCGAGCCTGCAACATCACCTAAACCACCCGAAGCCATAAAAGGCAGTGCTTCGGATGCAACATACAACACTTTCATATACTATCTCCTTATATTCTGGTATCCTTTGCAAGACAAACCGGATAGCTTGCCGCACCTGAAAGCTCGATGCCGGATTTAATATTACAGTCCTTATCGGCAATTATGTAATTTACCCTTGCATTTTGACCGACAACAGTGTCCTGCATAAGAATAGAATTCTTTACTACTGCACCCTCTTCAACCTTTACACCCTTGAAAATGATACAATTTTCAACACAGCCCTTAATTTCACAGCCGTCTGCTACAAATGAGTTCTTAACATCAGCATCCATGCCGTAAAGAGTTGGCATATCATCACGCTCCTTGGTGAAGATTGGACAATCCGGCTTGAAGAGCTTTTTGCGATTTTCGCGTTCAAGAAGACTCATAGAAATGTCATAATAGCTTTGGATGCTATCTATGGTACCAACGAAGCAATCGGTTGCATCATAAGCAAATACTTTCTTGTTCTTAATGCATTCCATAATGATATTACGTTGGAACGAAACCTCATTCTTTGAGTGAGCGGCAGAAACCAGCTGCTCGAGAAGATATTTCTTCATAAGAATGATATTAGTTGAATAATAAGCCTCGTCAACATCCGGATCGATAGAAGCGTCAACAATTCTTCCATCAGCCTCAACCTTATCGAATACTAATACGGACTTAAGGCTTTCAGGCATTTTCGCCTTTACGCCAACAATAGTAACATCCGCATCGCTTGCTTCATGGGCATCAAAAAGAGCGTTGAAATCCATACTCATAACATTAAAGCAATCTGCAAGCAAAATATACTCCTGATTAGAATGGTCGAGGAAATTCATATTTCCGAAAATTGCATCAATACGATTGCCCCACATTGTCACAGAATTAATAGAATACGGAGGAAGAAGATAGAGTCCGTCATTTTTGCGTGACAAATCCCAAGGCTTTCCTGTTCCGACATGGTCCATAAGGGAATTAAAGTTTGCATTTGTTACAACGCCAACCTTTGTAATTGAGCTTCCGACCATATTAGAAAGCGGAAAATCTATGAGACGGTATCTTGAGCCAAACGGCACTGAGCCCATTGTTCTCATATCGGTGAGTGAGCCTAAAACCTCTTCGTGAATGTTTGCAAAAATCATTCCGAGTACTTTTTTTCCGTTCATATCTTATACCTCCTCTCCTGATGCTATCATATCCTTCGGAGCAATTTTTCTGCCCTTTGTTATCGTTGCACCGGAGCCGATAACAGCAACGCCCCATTCGGACGAATCGGAAAGCTTTTCAGGAATTTCGCCAATCTGTGCTTCCTCTTCAATCACAGCATCCTCTGCGATAATTGAATAATAAACCTTTGCACCCTTCTTTATGGTTGCTCCCGGCATAATAACGGAGAATCTAACCTCTGCACCTTCTTCAATGGTTACATTAGAAGATACAACAGAATACTCAACCGTTCCGTCGATATCGCATCCCTCTGATACGGAGGAGTTTTCGATTACGGCATTTTCGCCTATGTAATGAGGTGGCGAGTTAGGGGTTCTGCTATAAATTCTCCAGCTTTTATCCGACAAATCAAGGTCAACATTCGGATTGATAATATCCAAATTTGCCTCCCAAAGTGAGTCGATTGTTCCAACATCCTTCCAATAGCCCTTAAATGGGAATGCAAACATACGCTGACCGTCATTGAGCATATTAGGAATAATATTCTTGCCAAAGTCGTTTGATGAATTCGGGTCTGCCTCATCCTCTATGAGATATTTCTTAAGCTTATCCCAAGAGAATACATATACACCCATAGAAGCCTTATTCGATTTCGGCTCGGCCGGCTTTTCTGCGAATTCATAAATCTTCTCGTTTTCGTCAGTTGCAAGAATACCGAAGCGAGAAGCCTCTTCCCAAGGAACCTCCAAAACTGCGATAGTACAATCTGCATTATTCTTTTCGTGGAATTCAATCATATCCGCATAATTCATCTTATAGATATGGTCGCCCGAAAGAACAACAACATATTTTGGATCATACTTTTCAATAAACGCAAGATTCTGATAAATAGCATTCGCTGTGCCTTTATACCATTCTGCACCGCCGATTGCCTCGTATGGCGAGAGCACATGAACGCCGCCGTTGAGTCTGTCTAAATCCCAAGGATGGCCGTTGCCTAAATAATCATTCAGTACAAGAGGCTGATATTGAGTAAGAACGCCTACTGTATAAATACCGCTATTTACACAGTTTGAGAGCGGAAAGTCGATAATACGATAGTTTCCGCCGTAAGGAACTGCCGGTTTTGCAATGTTCTTTGTGAGCACGCCAAGACGACTGCCCTGGCCACCTGCAAGCAGCATAGCAACAACATCTGTTTTTGCCATAATTTTTCCTCCTAATTATTTTGATTTCTTTGTTGATTTTTTTATATTTGAAGCAGGCTTTTTAGGTTCTGCTTTTTTCTCGGACTTTTTTGTAGGCTCGATTTTCGGCTTGGCGGGATTTTTCTTCAGGAATACAGCAGAAAGTCCGTGAAGCTTCAAATCAATATATTGCTCATAGCCATGAGTCGGAGTAGCCTTTGTGCGATAGCTGCGGTCTGGCTTTTCCTTATCACCTCCGAATTTTTGAAGCGAGGTATCAAAGACAACCTTATAGCTTCCCTTTTCGGGTACGCCGATTCTATATGAATCAAAGCTATTTGGAGTCCAATTAAACACAGCAATAATTTCTTCGCCCCTTGAATTAATTCGTCTAAAGGCGATTACGCTATTGCAATTATCCTCGGACGAAATCCATTGGAAGCCGTCCCAGCTATAATCAATTTCCCAAAGCTCGCTATGTTCCTTGTAAAATCCATTAAGTTCCTTAACATATCCCTGAAGTTCTCTATGCTTATCGTAATCCAGGAGAACCCAATCAAGTCCCTGCTCGTAATTCCACTCGATAAACTGACCGAACTCGCTGCCCATAAACAGAAGCTTCTTGCCCGGATGAGCCATCATATATGCAAGGAAGAGTCTCATTCCGTTGAATTTCATATCGTAGTCGCCGGGCATCTTATTCAAAAGACTTGCCTTACCGTGGACTACTTCATCGTGTGAAATGGGAAGCACAAAATTCTCGGAGAATGCATAGAAGAAGCTAAATGTAATGCAATTATGGTTACCCTTTCTAAACAACGGGTCCATAGAGGAATAGCGAAGCATATCATTCATCCAGCCCATATTCCACTTGAAATTAAATCCAAGTCCGCCCTCTGAAGGAGGCATTGTTATCATCGGCCAGGCTGTACTTTCCTCGGCAATCATCATCGTACCCGGATGATTAGTCAAAATAGTCGAGTTCAGCTGTCTAAAGAATTCAACTGCCTCAAGGTTTTCTCGGCCTCCGTTCTTGTTCGGAGTCCACTCGCCATCCTTGCGGTCATAGTCGAGATAAAGCATCGAAGCAACTGCATCAACTCTTATTCCATCGAAATGAAAATTCTCTATCCAATAATTTGCGGATGAAATCAGGAAGGAACGAACCTCGGTTTTTTCGTAGTCAAATACTCGAGTACCCCATTCCTTGTGCTCACCTTTTTTCATATCACTGTATTCGTAGCAACAGGTTCCATCGAATTCATACAGTCCAAATCCATCCTTAGGAAAATGGGCGGGCACCCAGTCGAGGATTACGCCTATTCCGGCTTTATGGCAAGTATCAATAAAATACATCAAATCCTCCGGCACGCCATATCTTGAGGTTGGAGCAAAATAGCCCGTTACCTGATAGCCCCATGAGCCGTCGTATGGATATTCCATAATGGGTAGCATTTCGATATGGGTATAGCCCATATCCTTTACATAATCCACAAGCTCATCCGCCATTTCGCGATATGTAAGGAAATTACCATCCTCGTGCTGCTTCCACGAGCCGAAATGCACCTCGTAAATATTAACAGGCTTTTTCAAAATATCCTGCTTGGATTTTTGTTCCTGCCAAGCCTTATCGCCCCAGTCGTATTTTGAAAGCTCATAAACCTTTGAGCCTGTGCCCGGTCTGGTTTCCTGATGAACTGCATAAGGGTCTGCCTTTAGGATTTTTCTTCCGTCAGGTGTCCGGATAGCATATTTGTAGCAATCGAAAACATTTACACCCTCGATGATAGCCTCCCAAATTCCGTCGGAAACAGGAAAGCACTTATGCTTCGAGTCATCCCAATCATTGAAGTCGCCGACTACACTAACGCTTCTTGCGTGGGGTGCCCAAACTCTGAAAGCATACTTGTCCTCTTCTATCTTATGATTGCCAAAGAACTCATATGCTTTATAATTTGTTCCGTTATGAAATAAATACACCGGAAGCTGGTAGGTTTCTTTTAATTTTGACATTGTTCTTCTCCTAAAACGAATTAAAATACGGCATAAAAACACCAATATAATACTATTACAAATTAATAATAGCACCATTAGTCGCAAATTTCAAGTGCCATTTGGTTATTTTGTTACAAGAAAAACAAAAATTTCTGTAAAATCTGTGCATTTTGTATCAATTTTTACAATCTTTACAAT
>CAMFPZ010000061.1 GCA_945979635.1 uncultured Eubacterium sp. | reverse complement strand
AGATTCCTCTACGTCTCGTGGGCTCGGAGATGTGTATAAGAGACAGATCCTCTGTATAATGTATAAAATAAGACAGCCTTGCACAGTTGCCGCTTGTACAAAACTGCCCGGTTAATTACAGCGTTCATTTCTATTATATCATAAATATATTCTTTTACAATACTTTAATTATTCATATTCGGGTACTATAATAAAAATAGGGAGAATAATATTTCTCTCAAAGGAGGTATATGTATGATTAATATTACAGCGAGAGGCTTTGAATTGAAGCAGGGCACAAAGGACGGAATTGAGAGTGAGCTTAAGCGTATTGAAAAAATGCTCCCGAATAATGCAAGCTTCGATGTTACTCTTTCGAAGCTTAAGGATGGATATAAATGTGATATAACGGTTGTGCATATCGGCTCGTTCATACGCGGAGAGGCTGTTGCACAGCGTATTGAACCTGTAATCGACCTCGCAGTTGATGACCTTAAGCGAAAGCTTCGTAAGCTAAAGACCTTCTTCGTTGACAAAAAGCGTAAGGGCGGAATTGATGAATTGGCAACAGCGTTTGATGAATTCGGGGACGACGATGTTTCTATGGAGGATTTCGACGAGCTTTATTATGAGTCGGTCGATGTAACTCGCCAAAAGACTGTTACACTTAATGTTATGACCGACGATGAAGCGATTGTTCAAATGGAAATGCTTGGCCACAGCTTCTTTGTTTATCTTGGTGTAAATGGTGAAACAAGAATAATTTATAAGCGTAAAAAAGGCTATGGCGTTCTCGTGTGTGAATAAAAAGTATGACAAAATGAAGAGTGGGCTTTAATCCCCTCAGTCGCCAATGCGACAGCTCCCCTTGATGACAAATCAAGGGGAGACCTTTTTATTTCTTGAAAATGTGTGTTTGCTGTTGTTCGTCTATTGTCAGCAGAAGGATGTCGGAGAGGGGAACCTTATTATTCTTAATAATGTCCTGAACGCCCTGGGTTGTTAAGCCGGCTTGTTGAATTCCGTCATCCTGCAATACTCCGTCAACAACAAGATTAGTTACCAGCCCTGTTCGTACAGGATTTTTATGAATATCCTCGGGGGTTGCCGGTCGGTATATCGGATAGGGTAGAAAGCTTATGCTTCCGTTGTCCTCCATTATTGCACAATCAATTTCGCTTATGTCGAAGAAGCCCTTATTTCGTGCTTGGCTTATTAGGTCGTTTACATTGATTTTTGCCTTTTTGAGCTCGCTTTTGTATATTTTTCCTTTAGAAATCAGGACAATCGGCTTGCCGTTGAGAAGCTCGCGGGCTTTCTTGCTTCTTCGTGCGAAAAAGGACAGTACCACATCAATTATGGCATAAACGCTCATAGCGATAACACCGTAGTACCAGCTTTTATCTAGATTTGTCGCCATCTCTGCCGCAATTGAGCCGATTGTTATTCCGACCACATAATCGAAATATGACATTTGCGACATTTGTCGATTGCCCATAAGCTTATTCAGCAAAAACAAGGTTAAAAAAGAACCTGCCGACAGTACAATAATATAAAGAATTTGCATAGAATCACCTATATTATTTTGAGTAAAAAACGCGAAATTATAAAAAAACAGCTCTTTTCGAGCTGTTTATAAATCTTATTTCAGGATTTTTTTATCAAGTCCGCGTTTTTTTATGATGTAGTAAAGTGCCGTTGCGAGAGTGAGCATAACGCCTAGCTCACCAAGAGCAACAAGTCCGCCTTGAGTGAGGAAGCCTACGAATTCGAAAGGACCATCTATGAAAAAATATTCTATTTCCCACCCGATTATAATTCCGTTGAAGATTGCCGGCATAAGCATCGAGAGAAGCGGATATGTCTTGATTTGAATATTCTTGAGTGCATACATCGTCAGTGAGCATCCGAGGGTTGCAAGTGAACCGAAAATCATATCGAGCGGTAAGCCGCTTCCGATATTATACAAATTCGATATTACGCATCCGAGCGTAAGCCCCGGTATTGCGGCAGGAGTGAATAATGCAAGTACATTGAGTGCCTCACTCGCTCTGAATTGAACCGCCATTGAGGTTGTGCCCGGTAGTAAAAGATTCTGGGCGTAGGTCAGTGCGGCGTACATTGCTGCGATGATTGCTGTTTGGGCAATGAGATTTGTCTTTGTCTTTTGTTTTGTTTTCATTTTCAATTTTCTCCTTAGTTTTGTTTTTAGAAGCCACAGGCGTGTGACTGGTCAGGATTTTGCGAACTGACAGGGAGATTATAATACAAAGTACTTGAAAATTCAAGGATAAATAATATTTTACTTGTAATATTTGCTTAATACCTGTATAATCTAAAAAAACGACAGAGGTGATTTGTATGAAAATAGCGGTTACTTATGACAACGGAATGATTTTTCAGCATTTCGGAAAAACACAGTTTATGAAAATATATGATATAGACGAAAACGGTGATATTCAGCGTGTCCATATTGAGGGTATGGGGAAGCATTCCCACCACGGAATAGCAGGATATATTAAGGAAATAGGAGTGGATACTCTTATTTGCGGAGGTCTCGGCCAGGGTGCTGTTGATGCACTTGAGGCGGCGGGAATAACAATTTATGCCGGAAATTCAGGAAATGCAGATTCTGCTGTTATTAAATTTTTGAAGGGTGAAATGGTGCAAAACAGCAAGGCTAATTGCAATCATCACCATGACCACCATAATCATTAATTTTCGGAGGCAAATATGATTTTATGGTTTAGTGCAACAGGAAACAGCAAATATGCCGCCGAGTTTTTAGCCAAGGGGCTGAATCGGAATATGATTAGTATTTTTGATAGGGTGAAGAATGAGGATTATTCTCCGATTGACTCGGCTGATGATTTGATTTTCGTAACACCTACATATGCTTGGCGAATTCCGAGAGTGGTCAGCGATTATATTGAAAGAGTTGAGTTTTCGGGAAATAAGAGGGCTTATTTTGTAATGACCTGCGGCGGTGATATCGGTAATGCCGAGAAATATCTAAAAAGACTTTGCAACAAAAAGGGCTTTGAGTATATGGGGGTTGCTCATATAGTTATGCCCGAAAACTATATTGCTATGTTCGAAGCACCTGAAGAAAATGAGGCAATTAAGATTGTAGAAAAAGCAAATCCTTATTTGAATTCGCTTCTTCAGTATTTAGAGGAATCCGGAGAGCTTCGTTCTCCAAAGATTGGATTCAGTGACAGGATAAAAAGCTCAATTGTTAATGACGCATTTTTTGCTTTATTAGTTAAGGATAGAAAATTCTATGTCACCGAGGCGTGCGTTGGATGCGGAAAATGTGTTGAGCTTTGTCCGCTTAATAATATTACTATGGTCGATGGAAGGCCAAAATGGAATAAGCATTGTACTCATTGTATGTCCTGTATTTGCAAATGTCCGCATAATGCAATCGAATACGGAGCAAAAAGCCTTAATCAACCCAGATATACTTGCCCAAGGCAATAAAGAAAAGCAGACAATATGGTCTTTTCCGTTTTGTCTGCTTTTTAATTATGCTTTATTTAGATAAAAATGCTTTAATTTCGTTGATTGAACGCAAGCCCTGCTTGTAGCCGAGCTGATATATTGCTTCTAATTTTGAAGTATCGCGTTCAAGGGAAGTAATGCCGAGCGGTGTGCCGGGACGGATAACGAATGCGGTGCCGTCGTTTTCTGCCTGTTCAACAAGTCTTAACTGCTCGTTATACATTTCGTGGCGGACTGCGATTGCTTCGGCGATTTTAGGATATTTTTTCATTGCCTTAACTGCGGCGGATTTTACAGGCTTTTTTTCAAAGCCCTTATGTTGTGTAAGAATGACAACTGCTTTTTTACAGCCGTCGTCGAATGCCCTTTGCAGAGGGATTGAATCTATCATTCCGCCGTCGAAATAAAGCTCGTCTCCGAGCACAACACCCTTTGTTACAACAGGCATAGAGCAGCTTGCCTTCAATTCGGGGCAGCCTTCTCTAAAGCTCTTGGGATAAAAATACTCTGCCTTTCCTGTTTTCGCATTTGCCGTTACGACACAAAGAGTTGTGCCGCTGTTTTCGAATTCGTCGTGATTGAGCGGAAGGATGTCATAGGCAAGCTCACCGAAAATCCAATCGGTATTCAAAAAAGAATGTCCCTTTATGATATTGCTCAGTCCCATATATCGCTTGTCATTTGCGTAGGTGATTATTATATCGTGTTGACGACGATGGTTTTTCGCGATATAGGAGGTTGCATTACAGCTACCTGCCGAAACGCCGATGATATAGGGGAATGTTATGTCGTTTTCAATAAATGCATCGAGTACTCCGCTTGAAAAAATAGAACGATTTCCTCCGCCCTCAAGCACTAGTCCGTTTTCAAACATTTTGTCACTTCCTGTTTTATTGTCTAAAAACCGAGCAACAGTGTTTTTGTTGCTCGGTTTCTTATTTATTATTTGTTTTATAAATGATTATTCAGCCTTTTTTGCAGCCTTCTTCTTTGCAGGAGCTTTTTTTGCAGGCTTTTCTTCCTCCTCTGCAGGAGCAGGCTCTTCATTTACCTCAACGATTTCAATTTCGTTATCGCACTCGAAGAAATCATTGTCGTCGAAATACTCCGGAGTCTTCTTTTCGGTCAATTTCTTAATAGCCAAATAAATTCCTGCCGCAGCACCTACGATAGCTACTATAATAGCGATTACCTTTAATACCTTCTTAAAGTTCTTCATTTCGAGAACCTCCTTATTTTTCTGCTTAATACAATTATAGCCTCATTTACAAATAAAGTCAATAAGAAAACAAAAACACTATACTTTTTTGCTTTATAATGCTATAATAAATTCAGACGATTATTAGGAGCGTTGGATATGACAAACGAACAATATATTGAAGCAATAGAAAAAAGACATTCGCGTCGTTCATATCGCCAAATTCCACTTGAAGACGATGTTAAGCAGGTTATTAGCGATATGGTTGATACCGTCAACGAAAGTGCAGGACTGGATTTTATTTTTATTGAGGACGCAACGCCGTTTTTCAAAATTTTCACCGGTAAGTTCAGTATGATTGTTGTTGCAGGTCCCGATACTCAAAAGGCGAGAGAGGACTGCGGATACTATGGCGAAAGTATTGTGCTGCAATGTGTTTATCACGGGCTGGGAACCTGTTGGGTTTCAGGCACATATAACGAAAATAAGGTTTATGAGACAATAAATCTTTCTAACGACAAGCGAATTTATGCAGTCATAACTATGGGATATGTGAAGGACAAATACAGTATAATCGAAAAAACGATGTATAATGCAACCCATAAGAAGAATAAAACATATCAGGATATGTTCGAGGTGTGTGATGCGAAGCTGCCCGAGGAATATGCGTATGGACTGAAGCTCGTAGAGATGGGACCGTCGGCTGTGAACAGGCGACCTGTAAAATTCAGATACGAAAACGGCATATTGAGTGCTTCGGTTGATGAGCCATATTCGGATAAGAGCGTTGATTTCGGAATTGCGAAGCTTCATTTTTTGATAGGAGTAAAGTCAAAGGGAATAAACGGAAAATGGAGCTTTGATAACGTGTTTGAACAAACACAGTCACAGAGAATAAAATTTGAATCAAAGAACGAGGAGGAAAATTAAGATGAGTAACGAAAAAAAGAAGTGGTCAAGAGGTAAAAAAATAGCTGTAATAATTCTTTGCATATTTGCGTTTTTGCTAATTGCGGTTGTGTGTGCCGGATTTTATGCACTAAATTGGTATTGCACTCCCGTTGATTATGAGGTTGTATCTGCTTCGGATATAATCAAGGATGATACGATTATGGTTGCCCATAGAGGCTTTAGAGCCGTTGCACCGGAAAACACTGCCCCTGCATTTGAGGAGGCTGGCAAGGC
>CAMFPZ010000060.1 GCA_945979635.1 uncultured Eubacterium sp. | reverse complement strand
TTTTACATATAATAATAAATGTGTTAAAATTAATAGTGTAAAAAAATATCGTGGGGTGGTGCTAATATGAAAAAAATCGTAAAAAAGCTTCTTTCAATTATTTTGTGCCTCGCTATGATTATATCCGCCTCGGTGTATGGTGCTTTTGTGCCGGGGAATGCTTATGCCCAAACGGTTGAGGAGCTTGAGCAGGAGCTTGCTTCGGTTGATGCCGAGCTCGAAAGACTCAAGGGCGAAAGCGATGATACCGAGGAGTATTTGAGAGTCCTGAACAAGAGGATCGACAACCTTAATAAGCAGTACACAATAGTAAAAAATGAGGTAACGAAAACCGATAATACCATAAAATCGCTTGAAAGCAGTATCAAAAAGAATAACGAAAATATCAGCAAGCTTCGTGATAGAATTGTCGAGCTTGAGGCTGAATCACAGAAGCTTAATGCCGAGTTTGAGGAGTGCTATGTTCAATATTTCAGGCGAATGAGGGCGATGTATGTCAGCGGAGATTTAGTAGGCTCTCTCGGATTTCTTCTCGATAGTGAAGGTCTGTCGCAGTTTTTGACCAGACTTGAAATGATTAGTGCAATTTCCCGCAAGGATAATCAGCTTATGCAGAATATCCAAAGACAGAGTAAGGCTGTTGCCGACAATCGTTCGGAGCTTCAAAAAAATGAGGAAAGCCTGCTTAAGTCCCAGACTGTTCTTGAATCGGATTCGAATAACCTTAAGCTTCAGCAGAAAAATCTTGCAATTCAGCAAAGTGAAATGGAGCAAAAGCAGACGGAAATAGAGGCTCAACGCCTTGAAACAAATAAGGTTTTGAATCAAATTTATTCGAATACTGAATTTTACGAAAAAAAGCACGATGCCATTATGCAGGAAATTGATGATGCAATAGCTGCGGCAGACGAAAAGTATAATGATTCATCCGCTTCAAATACAACGACAGAAAAGCCGACCTCTCCTGCATCAACCTCTAATTCGCAAACAACATCTAACGGCTCGAGCACAACTGCAACTACCAAAACTCCTACAACCTCTGCACAACCCTCCGGTGTGCTCAAAATGTGTTATCCTTGTCCGGATTATACCTATATCAACTGTGGATTTGGCGATTATGCAGGCCATACGGGATGTGACTTTGCAACAGGGGGCAAGGTGAACCAAAGGATTGTTGCCGCCGAAAGCGGAACGGTTATTGTTTCTGCCGACTTAACTAATCCTGACGGAACATACAGAAGCTATGGAAGATATATCGTTATTCGCCACGACAAGAAAAATAAAGAAGGCAAAACAGTGTATACACTTTATGCTCATAATAATGCACGTCTTGTTGATGAGGGTGAATATGTCAAAAAGGGACAGCAAATTGCATTGAGCGGCTCGACAGGAAATTCAACAGGACCGCATTTGCATTTTGAAGTTAGAGTGGGCGGCACACAACAGAGCTTCGCCGTAAATCCGAAGCTATATTTACCATAAATTAAGGAGATAATCAGTTTTGTATTCAGCTATAAAAAAGACAATTTCAGTAATGCTTTCGCTGTGTATCTTTATGGGATGCATAGCGGGTGTTGCCTATGCAAACGAGCCTATAACCGAGCCGCCTGCAAAAAATGAAATAACTGTTGAGCAGGCACAGGCTATGCTCGAGGAACAGCGAAAGGCTTTGGAGCAGAGCCTGAAGGAGAGTCAGGAGAAGCTGGCTCAATTTTCCGAGTCCGAAAAGCTTACTGAAGAGTACATAAACAGTCTGGACGAAAAAATCGGCTACCTAAACGAGGAGCTCACCCTACTCGACAACGAGATTAGAAGTGCCGGCGAGAGAGTAGATTTGCTTACTGTCGAAATTAATACTCTTGCAGAAAAAATCGTCGAGATTCAGGTCGCTTATGATGAAGCGAGCGAAAAGCTTTTGGATCTCGAGAAGAGTCTTGAATCAACGAAGAATGCATATTGTCTTCGTTTGCGTGCGATGTATGTTTCGGGTTCGAGCAGCATTATCGTAGCTCTGCTGACGAGCAAGGATATCAGCCAGCTTTTCAGTAGATACGAAATGATTAAGGCTATTTCAAAATCGGATTCGGCTTTGATGGACGAGATTAACCGAAAGATTGGTGAGATGACAGAGCAGAATGCGGAAATTCTCGGAAAAAAGACCGAGCTTGAGCAGAGTAAGGCATCCTTAGACGAGAAGCAGCTGCAATTATTGAGCGAGCAGAATTTGATTGAAAGTAAGCAAAATGAGATAGCCGAAAAGAAGGTTGTTCTTGCAACCGATAGAGCAGAAAGCGATTCTCTTTATGCCGAGCTACAGGTTCAAACCCAAATGTATAGCGAATATAAATATCAGGACGAGGAGCTGATTAAGCTCGTTGATGAGGAAGTTAATGCTATTTTGAGTGGTCAAAAGGATCCGTCTGAAATGCAGCTTCCGCAGCTTTCGGATATAAAAAAGAATCCCGAGCTTCCTAATACAACCTCACCTCTTTATTACAAATCCAACGCTGTGCTGAATATGACCTATCCGGCACCGGGATATTACAATGTTTCCGAAAGCTTCGGGTATTATAAAAACGGAAATAAGCATACCGGTATGGATTTTCCATACCCCGAGGGAACGACGGTTGTTGCATCTCAAAAGGGCATTGTTGTGACTGCAAAATCACTTAAGGATAAAACAGGCCGCTATTATTCCTACGGCAAGTATATCATTATTTATCACGGAACCGATGCAAAGGACAGAAAGATTTATACTCTTTATGCTCATAATTCCAAGCTTTGCGTAAGCGTTGGTGAAACAGTAGAAAAGGGACAGAAGATTGCCGAGGGCGGTTCAACCGGAAATTCAACAGGACCGCATTGTCATTTCGAATTTATTATAGACAGCGAAAAGGTCAATCCGGCAAATTATTTAAGCAGGTAATTATGAATAAAATTAACTATCAAAAGGAGCTTGATAAGGTACTGGACGGGTTAGACGGCAATAAGCCGCCAAGGCTTTTGCTTCATTCCTGCTGTGCACCCTGCTCAAGCTATACCCTCGAATATTTGAGCGAATATTTTGACATAACCGTGTACTACTTTAATCCGAATATTTCGCCGAAATCGGAGTTTGATAAGCGTTTTGAGGAACAGAAAAGATTGATTTCCCAAATGCCTCACAGAAATCCGATTACGCTCGTTGAGGGAAAATATGACTACGATGATTTCCTCGAGATTGCAAAAGGACTCGAGGATGTGCCGGAGGGCGGCGAAAGATGCTTCAAATGCTATCGAATGCGGCTCGAGAGCACAGCAAGGCTTGCAAAAGAGCAGGACTTTGATTATTTTTGTACAACCCTGTCGATAAGTCCGCTCAAGAATAGCCGCAAAATAAATGAAATAGGAAAAGAAATCGAAGAGAAGTACGGCGTAAAATGGCTTGTGTCGGATTTCAAAAAGCGAGAGGGCTATAAGCGTTCAATAGAGCTTTCACGCGAATATTCGCTTTATCGCCAAAGCTTCTGCGGTTGTGTATTTTCAAAGGAGAGCAGGGATGAATAAGCCTCTTGCAGACAGAATAAGACCCACCGAGCTTTCTCAGGTTGTCGGTCAAAGGCATTTGCTTTCGCCGGATAAGGCACTTTACAATATGATAGAAAACGGCGATATTCCGAATTTGATTTTTTACGGACCGTCGGGAGTCGGAAAAACGACAGTTGCTTCGATTATTGCGAATAAAACTAATCGTACGCTTCGCAAGCTGAACGGAACCTCCGCTTCAACTAAGGATATAAAGGAAATTGTCGCCGAGATTGATACCTTTGCGGCACCTAATGGAATTTTGCTTTATTTAGACGAAATTCAGTATTTTAACAAAAGACAGCAGCAAACACTTTTGGAATACATAGAAAATGGAAAAATAACACTCATCGCTTCAACAACCGAGAATCCGTATTTTTATGTTTATTCGGCGATTCTTTCGCGAAGCACTGTTTTTGAATTTAAGTCGATAGAAAAGGACGAAATAATTCCTGCCATCGAAAGAGCGTTTAGCTTCGTTTCCGATGAAGAGAATACGAAAATAACCTGCGACGACGGAGTGTACGAAAAAATTGCATATGGATGCGGCGGTGATGTTCGAAAGGCCATGAATAGCGTTGAAAATTGCTGTCTTGCCACTCCGATTGTAAACGGCGAAAAGCATATTACTCTAGAGGTTGCCGACGAGCTTACTCAAAAATCGGCTATGAGATACGACAGAGATGGCGATGAGCATTATGACATTGTATCCGCCTACCAAAAAAGTATGCGTGGCTCCGATCCGGATGCGGCGTTACATTATCTCGCGAGGCTTCTTGAGGCAGGGGATTTGCCGTCGGCCTGTCGAAGACTGATGGTGACGGCGTGCGAGGATGTAGGTCTTGCTTATCCCCAAATTATTCCGATAGTAAAGGCGGCAGTTGACGCGGCTATGATGCTCGGACTGCCCGAGGCGAGAATTCCGCTTGCGGATGCCGTTATACTGGTTGCAACCTCCCCAAAATCTAATTCCGGCGAGGCGGCAATAGATTTGGCACTCAATGATGTCAGGAACGGAAAAATCGGTTCAATTCCCCGTCAGCTCCAAAACAAGCATTTTGACGGTGAGGATGCAGGTGTGAAGGGACAGCATTATCTCTATCCACATTCTTATCCTAATCATTGGATAGAACAACAATATCTGCCGGATGAAATAAAGAATGCTCATTATTATACATACGGCGAAAATAAGAACGAACAAACTCATAAGGAATATTGGATAAAGGTAAAGAAAAAGAATAAATGACGAAAAAGCAAAGGGCACTTAATGCCATAGAAATTTTGAAAAAGGAATATCCTGAAGCAATTTGTTCGCTCAATGCGTCGAACCCATTTGAGCTTTTGGTTGCGGTCCGCCTTTCGGCACAATGCACCGATGCCCGCGTGAATCTCGTAACCCCCGAGCTTTTTGCAAAATACAAAACGCTTGATGATTATTGCAACGCGGATATAAAGGATATTGAAAAAATCATTCATTCCTGTGGATTTTATTGGAGCAAGGCGGAGTCGATAATAGATATGGCTGTTGGGGTTCGAGATAGATTCGGCGGAATTGTTCCTGATAATATCGAGGATTTGATTACACTCAACGGCGTAGGAAGAAAGACGGCTAATCTCATTGTCGGCGATGTTTATGGCAAGGAGTCGATTGTTGTCGATACTCATATGATTCGAATTTCCAATCGAATCGGACTCGTTTCCGAAAAAGATCCTAAAAAAATCGAATTCGCGTTGAAAAAGATTATTCCTGCCGATGAGGGCTCGGCATTTTGTCATAGAATTGTGTTGTTTGGACGAGATGTTTGCTCGGCACGAAAACCAAAATGTGATGAATGTCCTATGAGCGAAAACTGCAAAAGAGTCGGAGTGAAATTATGAATAGCGAAAATATAATCCTTATAGGTATGCCGGGAAGTGGAAAGAGCACCTGTGGAGTGCTTGCCGCAAAGGCGTTGCTTAAGAACTTTTTTGATACTGATTTGCTGCTTCAGGGATTGGAAGAAAGACCGCTTCAGGAGATAATCAATTTGGACGGAATAGAGTATTTCCTTTCTGCAGAGGAAAAAAGTATTTGCTCGCTCAATTTGAACGCAACAGTTATTGCGACGGGAGGCTCGGTTGTTTATAGCCAAAAGGGAATGGAGCATCTCAAGAAGGGCGGCAGAGTGATTTATCTCCACTTGAGTTATGACACTATGTGCGAGAGAATAAAAAATATAACAACTCGCGGCGTTGTGCTGAAAAACGGCATAAGCCTATGGGATATGTATAATGAAAGGCTCCCGCTTTACGAAAAATATGCCGACATAACCATTAATTGCGACTCAAATACAGTTGAGGAAACTGTACAAAGCATAGTTAATGC
>CAMFPZ010000059.1 GCA_945979635.1 uncultured Eubacterium sp. | reverse complement strand
AGCGGCTTTATCGGTATGGGACTTTTGGAGTTCGAAAACGACCTTTGCCAATATGCACTCGATATGTATTTGTGCGATGCCGATAACGAGGATTTTTGCTTCCTTCTCCACGGCTCGCTTGTTCCGACTCAATTCGTTGAGTACTTCGAGCTCCTGAAACGAACCGAGGATAAGGAAAAGCTCAATTTCCTGTATGACAAAATGAAGCTGTATTACGAATTCCTGCGTGGCAGAACCCACAATTCTACCTGTGCAAAATTCGATAACGGACTTTTGACAACATATGATTATTGGTATTCCTGTTCGGGTATGGACGATTATCCGGCACAGGTAAAAATGATTGCTGATAAGGCAGAGGAATATTCATGTCCATGTCTTTCAACCTCCCAAATTATTCGTGCCGGAAAGATTATGAAAATGGTTGCCTCTTATCTTGGAAGAAATGAGGATATTGCCGTTTATGATGCTGATATTGAGTACTCAACAAACGCATTGAATACTCTTGCTTGGGATGAGGAAAGCGGTTATTTCGGCTACACAATGTACGATAAGGATAAAAACAAGCCTTATATTATGAAAACCCCTGACGGCGAAAACTGGGATAAGGGCTTCGACGGAGTTTATCCCCTTATTGCAGGTGCTGTTGATGGTGAGCGTCGCAGAAGGCTTATAGGACATATCAAAAATCCTAATGAAATGTGGTCGAATGCAGGTGTTTCTGCGGTTGATATGTCGGCCTCCTACTATTTTGACGATGGATATTGGAACGGAAATGTTTGGATGAGTCATCAATGGTTCGTCTGGAAAACAATGCTTGATAACGGCGACACCGATTTCGCATTTGAAATTGCAAATCGTGCTCTTGAAATGTGGAAGGAGGAAACGGATTTCACCTACTTTACCTACGAATGCTTCGGTATTCAAACAAGGCGTGGAGGATGGTTCCATAATTTCGGCGGCTTGAGTGCACCAATCGTTATTTGGGCAAACGCTTACTATAAGCCGGGAACTGTAACAACAGGACTTGATTTGTGGACGGATTACCAAAGAGTGAATTCCGACGGCGGAGAGATTTCATTTAAATATTTCGGAAACAATGAAAAATACTCATTTATCGTTACTCTTTCGGACGAAAACGAATACAGTGCAACGCTTAATGATGAGCCTGTTGAATTTTCCGAGAGGGTAGGCGGTTGTCTTGAATTCACCTTTAACAGTTCTGTTAATGGCGGAATACTAAAAATCAAAAAGGTATAAAAGGGGAATATTATGGAAAACAGAATTATCGGCTCAAATAATGAACCATTAAAACTTCAATTTATAACTGATGTACATTACTATTCCAGAAAGCTTGGAACCGAGGGCAAGGCATACGAAAAGGCTGAATCAAAGAGCCAAAAGGTAATTAAGGATACCGACCTTGTACTTAAGGCAGGCTTTGATATGCTTTGTGAGGATACATCAACCGACATTGTTGTTCTTTCAGGCGATACAACAAAGGACGGCGAGATGGAATCCCATAAGGAATTTATCGAAATGCTCTATGACCTAAAAAAGAGAGGCAAGAGAGTTTATGTAATAACCGCAACCCACGATTATAGATGGAAGGGTATTGCAAGCGGATATGATGGAGATAACGAGGTTGAGGTTCCTGCCGTGGAGGATAGACATGACCTCTGGAAAATGTACTATGAATTCGGCCCTAGTGAGGCGATTTCCACTCATGAGGATTCGATGAGCTATGTTGTTCAGCTTGCACCGGGCTATCGTCTTTTTGCACTTAATGACGACTATAACCAAAAGCCTGACCCAAATGGCGGTTCGGGCTTCTCGGACGATTGTATGGCTTGGATTCTCGAGCAGCTTGAGGATGCAAAGAAGAACGACCAGTATGTTATTGCGATGACTCATCATCCTATGATTTCGCCGTCTCCGTTCTATTCGATTATCGGAAAGGGCGATATGCAAAAGCACCACGAAATCACTCGCGAAATCTTTGCCGATGCAGGTCTCTCCTGTATGCTTTCAGGTCATACCCATGTTCATGATATAAGTGTTATAACAACGAAAAAGGGAAATAAATTCTACGATATCGCCTGCGGTGCTATGGTTGGATGCCCTCCTACTATGAGAACGGTTGTATTTGACCCAAAAAATGCAAAAATAGATGTTGATACAGTCTTGATTAAGGATGTTCCGGGACTTGATACAAACGGACAGCCATTTGACGAATATATGCGTGATTTCTTCTTCGGTATGATAGGAGAGGTCATTTGGGCGATGGGTAACGATATTAATCGACTTGCCGAAATGACTCCTGCCTTCTCGATACCCGGAGAGAAGGTTAAAAAGCTTGCCTGGCTCATTAAACCAATAGGCAAGTTTCTCAATAAGCTGACCTTTAAGAAGGTTTGGAAGCTTTGCAAAAAGGAATGCGGACTGAAAAAGTCTGATATCACCGACATAGCAGATAATAAGGTAGTTGACTTTATCCTTGAGCTTGTACAAAACCTTTATTGCGGCGACTCTCCGTATGGACCTGAAACGAGAGAATATAAGCTCACCTGCGGCCTTTTGAATGTTGTTGATGCATTCCTAAATACAATTCATTTCTCAATCGGAAAGATTCTTAAGGGTGCAACCTCTGTTCGCAGTCTTGTTGAGCCGCTTCTCTGGAACAGCGGTTATTGCGATGCAAAGGCAACTCTTCCGCTTTATCCGATTTATGACGATGAAAACCCTGCTCCTGCCGGTGCTTTTGAAGAAAAAGAGTTTACAGATACAGTGAAGAAGAGTAGGAAGGGACCTCTTGTTCTTTTGCTGCTGATTTTGATTGTAATTCTTGCTCTTGCAATCGTTGTTGGCTTGGTGGCACTTGTTGTTTGGGCGATTGTCGCTATCGTTCACGCAATCGGAGGAACGGCTATGCTAGGTCTGCTCTTTTGAAAATATTTGCATTTTGTTATTTTTGTATTGCAATAAATTTCATTTGTTGGTATAATCAAGGAGTAAATTCGCTTTTACATAAAAAATTTTTGAGGAGTAAAATTATGGCGGACAAAAAATTCAGCCTCGGCGGCATAGATAACGCAGCCGAAGAAAAGGGCTCATTTATCAAAACAGTTTGGCAGCTTGTAAAGTTCCTTGTTGTATCGGGACTTGTAACAATTATTCAGCTTGTACTTGCTAATGTGTTGCCACTTATCTTTGATAGCGTAACAGCTACTCTTCCTGCTTTCTTACAGGGTATTTTCAGACCGGATTTCATCTTCGATGCTTCAACTGAAAAGGGTGTGGAGCAAATCGGAAAGTATGTTGTTGACGGCGTTGTAACATGGGGTTATCTCCTTCCGTTCTTCCTTTCAAACCTTATTGCTAATATCTACGGCTTCTATCAGAATAAGAAGACAACCTTTAAGTCGGATGCACCTTGGTATAACTTCGCAATCTATATCGTACTTATGATTGCACTTATCCTCTTCTCAACATGGTTCCAGGGCTGGTTAGTAGGCGTTATAGCAAAGGCTCCTTGGGCTTGGCTCAACGGTCTTGCAAGAACAATCGCAGGCTTGGCAGCAGGCTTCGTACAGATGGTTGTTCTCTTCCCGATGGAAAAGTTCGTTCTCTTGAAAGAGAAAAAAGAAGAAAACGCTTAATTGTTGAACTGAAAATAATTAGTCAAAGTTGCGGATGGTTCGGTGGAATTGTCCGCATTTTTGTTTAAAGGTATCGTTATGGACTCGAAATTAACCTATACAAAAAAGGAAGCCGGTATGTATCTTACCGGACTATTTGGTCAAAACCTGATTTATAATGTTGTATCAACAGGTCTGTATTTTTATTTTCAAAATGTAATTTGTCTGCCTGCCGTGGCACTTGGGTGGATATTTGCCATTGCCCGAATTTGGGACGCCGTAAATGACCCGATGATGGGTTCAATTGTCGATAAAACTAAGTCAAAATGGGGAAAGTGTAAGCCTTATTTGTTGTTTTCTCCTATCGTAATTTGTGTTATAACCTGCCTTTGCTTTATTAACGGAAGCTACGCCGAACAAAAGATTGCAGGCAATTCGACCGCAATGATTTTTATCGTTGCGTGGGCGGCTGTTTCGTACATTCTTTGGGGAATGTGCTATACTGCCGGTGATGTCCCGCTTTGGGGAGTTATCAGCCGTATGAGCGAGGTTCAAAAGGATAGAGCAAACCTTATTGCACTTGCACGAATCGTCGCTTCTGTTGCTGCCGGATTAGGCGTTGTTACAATCGTTATGTTTTCGCAGGCGGCTAATAAAGCCCTTGGCGAAAGTGAAAATGCACAAAAAGGATTTATTGTTGTCGGCTTTGCTATGACGATTGTCGCTTCATTTCTCTTTGAATTTGCCGGATTAGGAGTAAAGGAAAGAGTTCCTAATTCAGTTGAATCAAAAAGTATGAAGGAAAGCTTTGCTCTTATGTGGAACTGCAAACCGTTCAGAAGACTTATGATTTCGGGAATCCTGCGTGCTCCGTTGCAGCTAATGACTATGGTCGTTATGACCTTGTTTTCGTACTATTATTGCGGCGGTGATTTGACCAATGCCTTTTCCGATTTGAAAATACTAATTACTGTTGTAATAATTGGCGGTTCATTTTTTATTGGTCAATTTGGAGCAAATGCACTTTGTCCTGTGCTGATGAAAAAGCTTGATGTAAAAACAATTTATAATGCAACAGGCATCTGTGCGATACCGCTGGCTCTGCTTTTTGTTACTTACCTTATTGCTCCGACTGAGCTTGCGAAAATCGGATGGGTTGTGATTGACGGTGTTCTGCTTTTGTTTGCAGGTGCCGGCTTTGGTGCTGTTTATGTATGCCAAAGCGTTATGATTTCGGATTGCATAGACTACGAGGAATACCACAGCAATTATCGTCCCGACGGAGTTTTCTTTTCCGGCCAAAGCTTTATTCAAAAGTTTTCCACAGGCATCGCTTCGATAATTTCGGCATATGTTTATGCTGCTGTAGGATATAGCGATATAAATATCGAAAAAATGAATCAGGCTATTGCAAACGGTGCCTCGTTCGCATCCGATTATACAGGGTATTCAAAGGCAATGTGGTTCTTGCTCACAATTCCACCGGCAATCGGTATGGCTATTGCGGTTATCCCAACGCTAAAATATGAAATAACTTCAAAGAATCACGAACAAATGCTAAACGAATTGATTGAACGACATAGCAAAATAGAGAAATAATAGTTAGAATAATAAAAACACCTTGAACGCAAAAGTCAAGGTGTTTTGTTCATTCGATTGTGCAGTAAAAATTGCTTTCCCACGCAGGAATGTATTTGCTGTGGCGAAAGTAGATTTTGTAATTTTCATTTAGTGAGTGTATCTTTAGCGGTAGGGCGAAAAGGTCCTCGTTTCTGTGGTAGGCACAGATATATAGCTTTGGGAGATAGGCTTTGATTGTTTTCTCCATACCCTCGAGTGCTCTCATTTCGCTGCCCTCAATGTCCATTTTTATAAATGTCGGAGTGAGATTGAGAGAGTCAATATCTGTCACCTCAACGCTTGTTCCTTTGTCGGAAAGGCGGCTGTTTCTACCGGCGTCGGCACTGAAAATCAATGTGTCCCTTTCATTCCACGCACCCATATTTATAAGAGTGATGTTTTCCATACCATCGCAGTTCTTTAATAGCTTTTTGAAGCTTTTTGCGTCGGGCTCGAGTGCGGTGATGTGGTTGTATTTTCCGTCGGTTGCTTTGCAGAACTCTCTTATCGTATCGCCGTCATAAGCACCTAAATCAATAATGTGTTCGTTGTCGCCGAGCTTTAGAATGTCGGAATAAACCTTGTCCTTGTTGCAAAATGATGAAAGCAAATATCCGATTTTTCCCGAAACCTTGAAATTAAGAATATCAATATAAACCCTCTTGCTTTCCTCGTCTGCAAGCAGATTG
>CAMFPZ010000058.1 GCA_945979635.1 uncultured Eubacterium sp. | reverse complement strand
GTATAATAGTTGCAACGACACAAGGGGATGTTTTGCAGAATGAAAATACTAATTATACCGGACAGCTTCAAGGGAAGCATGACATCAACGCAGGTTGCACACACAATAAAAAGAGCTATCAAGGACAACAGCAATCACCAAGTAATTACACTACCGTTTGCTGACGGCGGAGAAGGCTTCATTGAGGCATTTTGCGGCTTCAGCAATGCAAAAATTAGAAAATGCGAATGTCACAACATTTATAATCAACCGATGGAGGGGCATATTGCTGTTTTAGGCGACACAGCGATAGTTGAATGTGCCATTGCAGGAGGTATGCAAAAACGCAGGCAGGTAATGCTTTCGTCCTCTTACGGAACAGGCGAGCTTATTCGTTTTGCTATTAACGAGGGGTACAGAAAAATTATTTTAGCACTCGGAGGGACAGGCACCTGCGACGGAGGAATGGGCATAATTTCTGCACTGGGCGGAATATTTTATAACGAACAATACAATGAAATAAGGATTCCGAAGAGTCAGGATATGAATTTCATTTTCGGAGTGAATTTTAGGAATATGCCGAGAGACATAAGCTTCACTTACGCGTGCGATGTTGAAAATCCATTCTACGGCAAGGATGGTGCGGCTTATGTTTTTGCTATGCAAAAGGGTGCAAACCAAACTCAAGTGCAGGAGCTGGACGAGGGATTAAAAAGACTGAACGCTTTTCTTCCGAGGGATATATCGAGCGTTAAGGGTGCCGGTGCGGCAGGAGGAATTTGCGGCGGGTTATATTCAATATTTGGCGGTAAAATCCGAAGCGGATTCGACATACTTTGCGAGTATGCCGACCTTGAAAAGCAAATAAAAAACGCTGATGTAATTATCACGGGAGAGGGCAAAACTGACAATCAAACACTTATGGGAAAGCTTCCCTATAAAATCGCGATGCTATGCAAAAAGCACAAAAAGAAATGTATCGTTATCAGTGGAAAAATTGAGGATATACGGCTGGGAGATTATATGATTAGTCTCACAGACGACAGCATAAGCGTTGAACAGGCTATGAACGAGTGCGAGGAAATATTATATAAAAAAGTTCAAAACTCCCTTGAAATAATCGGAAAATAAATATATAATTGTATAGATATACAAGTGTCGAAAGGCGGCACAGGAAGGGTGAAAAATATGAA
Organism: uncultured Eubacterium sp.; assembly: GCA_945979635.1. Lineage (GTDB taxonomy): Bacteria > Bacillota > Clostridia > Oscillospirales > Acutalibacteraceae > Eubacterium_R. Next base: position 4,851 of record CAMFPZ010000058.1, on the reverse strand, counting down.
GGTAAGATTACCAAAGCACAGAGAATTTTTAATCAAATTTGAGGACGGATATGCACAGGAAAAAGAGGCTTGGGCAGAGCTTGAGCAGATAGTGAAGGATTACAGCGTTGACGGAAGGAGCATCTATACTCCGACCTTTATTGAAGACAACGAGCCAAAGGTTAAGGCTCTTCAGGACAAGTACGAATTCACCTACGAAATCATTGAAAAACAATAAAACAGGATACATAATGGCAAAAAACAAAATATTTACTGTTGCAACTGCACATCTCGACACAGTATGGAGATGGGAGCTTGCAAAAACTATCGAGGAATTCATTCCCGACACAATAGAAAAAAACATCGCATTAATCGAAAAATATCCTCATTATCGCTTCAATTTTGAGGGTGCTTTTCGTTATGAGCTGATAGAGGAATACTATCCACAGGCATTCGAGGAAATCAAGCGGCTTGTTGACGAAGGAAAATGGTGTGTCAGCGGCTCGGCATACGAAAACGGAGATGTTAATATACCATCGCCGGAGGCATTATTCAGAAATTTCCTCTACGGAAACGGATATTTCAAAAAGAAATTCGGCAAAGTATCAAAGGATGTATTCCTTCCCGACTGCTTCGGCTTCGGTTATGCGTTACCAAGCATTGCAAAGCACAGCGGCTTGCTCGGCGTTTCGAGCCAAAAGCTGGGTTGGGGCGGTGCATACGAATTACCATTCGACATCGGAATTTGGAGAGGCGTTGACGCAAGTGAGATTTTCGCTTCCCTCAACCCATTATCATACAGATACAAATTCGACGGAGATATTCGCGGAGATTTACAAATAATAAACAAAATTGCAGACAACGGAATTAATTATGCCCTACCCTGGACGATGAACTACTACGGAACAGGAGATTGGGGCGGCTCACCGACAGAGGAGAGTGTAAAATCCGTCAACGAAAGCGTTTTGAAAAACGACAAAAGTGAGACAGAGGTAATTTCCGCATCCTCCGATGAAATCTTCATTGAACTCGACAAGCTTCAAAGCAAGGAAAAGGCTTTGCTTCCAATTTGGGATAACGAGCTTGTAATGCGTTCTCACGGTGCAGGCGGCTACACCTCAAGATGTATGAGCAAGAGGCTCAATGCTCAAAACGAGGCTCTTGCTGATTATTGTGAAAAAAGTGCGGTCGCTGCAAGTCTTTTAACATCCTACAAATACCCACGCAAAATCATCGACAGTGCGTGGAAGAAGGTCATTTCGCACCAATTCCACGATGATATTCCGGGCACTTCGACAATGCTTGTATATAATGAAAGCTGGAACGATTATTTTGCTTCTCTAAAGCAATTCCAGGGAGAGTATCAGGCATCGGTCAGTGCATTGGCAAACGAGCTGGATACATCGTGGTGCAAGGAATGTGCGGTAATAGTAAATAACCCTGTTGCGTCAAAACGCAAGGAGGCTGTTAAGGCACGAATAAAGCTCACAAGGAACGCCAAATACATCAAGGTCACTGACAAGAGCGGCAAGGAAGCCCCGTCGCAGATTATTTCGAAAAACGGAAAGGAATTCGAAATCATATTCCTTGCAAGCGTGGACAGCATAGGCTACAAGGTTTATGATGTTCAAGGCTCGGATAAAAAATATTCGAATAAAACCGACCTGAAGGTTACACAGCATTCCCTCGAAAACGCAAATTACAAATTAGTATTCAACAAAAACGGCGACATAGCCTCGCTTATTGACAAAAGAATAAACCAACAGCTACTCTCATCACCAATCAAGTTTGCACTTATGCATGACATCGGCGAGCTGAATTATCCTTCTTGGGAGATGAGAAAGGAGGATTTGGACGCAGAGCCATATTGCTACGCAAACACTCCGGAATTTGAGATTGTTGAAAGCGGAGGGGCACGAATAGCAATCAAGGTTAGCAGATATGCCGTTTCAAGCAGAATTGAGCAGATTGTCAGCCTCGACTCATACGGCGAGTTTGTTAGGGTTGATAATTATATTGACTGGCAGGAAAGAAGAACACTTCTAAAGGCTCAATTTCCTCTCACCTGTTCAAATGAAATCGCCTCATATGATTTAGGACTCGGATACATACAAAGGCCAACTAACACAGAAAGCCTATACGAGGTTCCCGCTCAAAAATGGGCAGACATTACAAATGAGGACAACAGCTTCGGAGTAAGCATTTTATCGGATTGCAAATACGGATGGGATAAGCCAAACAAGAACACTCTTCGACTAACCTGCATCCACACTCCTGCCGGTGCATTCACAAAGGATGCTCGTCAGGACCTTCAGGATTTAGGAAGAAACTATTTCTCGTTCGGAATTTTCAGCCACAAGGGCAAGCCGGCTTCGGAAACACAAATAAATGCACAATGCTTCAACCAAAGGCTGACAGCGTTTAGAACGAGCTCAAGGCGTGAGGGTACTCTAGGCGACTCTTTCAGTCTTGCCAAAATAAGCTCAAGCGGAGTTATTGTCAGAGCATTAAAGCTTGCACAGGAAAGTGACAATATTGTAATCAGAGTCAACGAAGGAGTCGGTAAGGAGCACAAAAATGTTGAGCTTCGATTCTTCACCGACATAAAGGAGGCTCACGAAGCACTCGCAAGTGAAGATATCGTTTCTCCTGCAAAAATCAAGGACGGCAAGGTCTTATTCAACATCAAGCCATTCGAAACAAAAACATTCATCCTTTCGCTTAATGTCGACAAAAATTCATCCAAGGAAAATTTCAAAAAGCTTGCTTTGGAGTACAACGCTTCGGGTATTACAGCGGACGAATACAAGGTTAATTGTATTCTCCAAGGAAGCGGATGCAGTCTTCCCAACGAGCTTATTCCGGAAAGCTATACCGTCGCAGGCATTACCTTCCGTATGCCCGGTGCGGATATGGCAAAGAACATTCTCATTCCGCGAGGTCAAGAAATAGAAATTCCAAAGGGTATGACAAAGCTATATATTATTGCCGCAAGCGTTCTCGGCGACAAGGAAATAACCCTTATGGCAGATAACAAGGAACGAAGAATAACTGTTCACGCAATGACGGAACCTGTCGGGAAATGGGATATGCTCGGACTTGAGCAAACAGCTTCAATAAAGCAGGCACCTCTAGCCATTGAATTTTCACACACACATCATCCCGAAGGAAATATGGCAAACAGAAAGGCGTATTTCTATCTTTATGAGATTGATGTCAGAGGATGTCGCACACTATGCTTACCCGAAGAAAACAAGGTAGTCATTTTAGCAATGACGGCAGTAAAGAGATTTTCGAACACATATCTTGCTACTGAGCTAACGGACAGCATAGACGAAAGCTATACCTTCCCCGAAGCACTCGTAATTGACAAAATCATTGACAAGGCAGATTTTGTTACAATCCGTGCAGGAAAAATCCAAGATCAAATCAAAGGCGGCAAGGGCAAGGGAATCAAAAGAGACAATATAATAACAAATATCATTCGTTCATACACAAAATCCGAGTGGTAAAAATAAAAGATAGTCGATTATGAAAAACCTAATCGACTATCTTATTTTTTCTAATCAATCCGTTTTCGGCGAATGAAAATTTTGTATCATCACCGATGATAATATGGTCTATCAGAGTGCAATTAAAATCTGCGGCAAGCTCGGATAGCTTATTGGTAAAGGAAATATCGCGGGTTGACGGAATGCAATCACCCTGCGGATGATTATGTGCCACGATAGCATATTCGGGCTTGTCAATGCTGAAAACTCTGGCAAACTGCGACGGAGACACCAGTGAAAAATTCACTCCTCCCTTTGAAATCGTTTCGTATCCGGCAATACGCATATTCTTCTTGAGCTTAATCAGTACAATATGCTCAACTGTTTCATAGCGAAGAATATTATAAACATATTCCTTTCGAAGCGAAATATCCTTGAGACACTTTATTTCATTATTCTTTTCTTCACTCATCATACACATTAAGGTATGAATAAGGGCTGTACTAGCCGAGAGGACATCCGTCACACCGTCGATTGTTCGAAGCATACGCGGCTCTGTTTTTACTATTGTTTCCAAATCGCCAAAGGTACTGAAAAGATTATCGCACGCTTTTTTTGAATTTGAACCCGCTGTGGTAAGACACAAATAATATTCAAGCAATTCGGAATCACTAAAGGAGTCAATCCCGTTTTCAAACATCAATCTCTTTAGTCTTTGTCGCTTTTCACTTAATCTCTCTTCCAACTAAAATACTCCTTTGAAAATTACAAATAGAATATATCACATTTACAGTAATTTTTCAAGCCACAGGCAATGAAGCCGATTTATATATTATGACAATCATGTCCACCCGTCAAACGGGTGGTTCTTTGGTTTGCTCTTCAAGCAAACCTGCCTAGGCATAGTCTAAAAAAGGAGTCTTGCGACTCCTTTTTTGTTATTCATCATCTTCGTGTGCTTCAACAATAATATCCGAACTCGAATCAATCTGCTGCTTAACTTTTTTTGCCATAGCGTTGACCTGAATATAGGAAACGAGGTCAAGCACAGCATAAATAATCAGTGCAGCACCTATAAATCGCACTATTCCGTCTGTTAAAACAGATGACTTTGTTATAGCAACAATGCCGAAAATTATGGTCACAATCGACAAAGCAAGCGTAATCCAACCTGAAAAACGCAATATCGCAAGGCTGCGAATAGAGGCAACTAAGTCGACTATGCCCGATGTCAAAATAAAGATTCCGAAAATTACAACAATGAGAGAGATAATCTGCCTATATTTTGCACAAATAACAATTCCTGTTATAAGCACCAATATCCCTAAAACAAGGGGAAGAACAGATTTTTTATCAAGCAAATATGTCACTATCGAGGTCA
>CAMFPZ010000057.1 GCA_945979635.1 uncultured Eubacterium sp. | reverse complement strand
AATCCTTAAAGCTAACCTCTCCGAGGCTCATGGCACGAATAACCGTTACACTCGCCTGACCGCCCGAATTACCTCCCGTGTCCATAAGCATAGGGATAAAGGCTGTAAGTATAGTCAAGCTTGCAAGCTTATCCTCGAAGCCTGTAATAATTGAGCCTGTAAAGGTTGCAGACACCATAAGAAGCAAAAGCCAAGGGAATCTCGACCTGAAGGTTTCGAAAACCGAGGTTTTGAGATATGTTTTCTCGGTTGGGAGCATAGCGTTCATCTTTTGGATGTCCTCGGTATTCTCCTCTTGGATGACATCAATAGCGTCATCAACCGTGATAATTCCGACTAAACGCTGTTCCATATCAACAACAGGAAGAGCAAGGAAATTATACTTATCAAACAACTGGGTAGCGAGCTCCTGGTCGTCGAGGGTATTGAGAGAAATTGTATTCGTCTCCATAAAGTCCTCGATAACATCCTCGTAGTCGTGGAGCAAAAGCTCCTTTACTGTCGTTACACCAATCAAGTGGCGAGAATTATCACAAACATAGCAGGTGTAAATTGTTTCCTTATCAACACCCGTACGGCGAATTCGCTTAAAGGCATCCTCAACAGTCATATCCTTTTTCAAATCTACGAACTCCGGAGTCATAATTGAGCCCGCAGAGTCCTCCGGATATTTCAAAAGAGCGTTGATGGAATCTCTGGTTTCCTTGTCGGTATTCTTAAGAATACGCTTTACGACAGTAGCCGGCATTTCCTCAATAACATCAACTGCATCGTCGATATAGAGCTCATCCAAAACCTCTCGAAGCTCGGTATCGGAGAAAGCGTGAATAAGTGCCTCCTGATTATCGCTTTCGAGCTCGACGAAGGTTTCTGCCGCCTCCTCCTTTGTAAGCAAGCGGAACATAAGAAGACGCTGATTATCGGGAAGTTCATCAAGTATCGCCGCTATATCGGCAGGGTTAAGCTCGGATAAAATCTCCTTGAGCCTTGAATACTCCTTATTGTTATACAGAGAACGCAAAAGCTCCAGCTTTTCGTCCATTTCCATTTCCATATCCACAATAATCACCGCCTTTTACTTATTATCATTATCAGCTATTAATCTTTTTCTTTATCGTCATCCTCGTAATAATCGAAGAAATCGACCTCATCATCGTCGTTTGGTCTAATTGCAATTCGCTTCAACACCGAAACGAAAACAGCCAAAATCAAAAGCCCGCCGACAACACTCAAAACAATTATTTTGAATTCAGGTCTTTTATGAAAAATTTCATTCTCCACTAACGCAAAAAGGTCATCATCCTCCAACTCATCGAGAATCTCCTGTGAGGTTTTATCGAGTCTCTTTATACTAAAGGTATAAACTCTAACGCTTGAGTCAACCGCTCTGACATTCACCTTAATATCAGGAGCTTGACCCGAATTCAGCTTTATTAACCCCGGAACCTCACAAACTGCACCGACGGATTCGGCAACTGCACTGATTTTCAGTTCGGTCATATCCGACGGAATATAGAGACTATACGAGGTGTCCTTTTGATTAAGAGCAGGATAAACCTCGCCAAGCTCACATCCAAGCTCCTTGAGATAATTATTCGACCTGTCAACCTCCAAGCTGTCAGGATATATATACTCAAAGAAATAGTTTGACGAAACATTATTCTTTTTTACCTCAATATTTATTCCCTTTGCAGTACCGGAAAAGGAGTCCGTGAAAATAATATTTGCTCCCTGCGTAATTGAATATTTAGCGAGAGTAGGAGTTTTTCCCGACTCGTCGAGCATAATTCGGTACTCAAACAAAGACGGCGAAAATTCGCCCACAATACTTGCATTATTGAATTCAACATATTCCAAAGTCGGAGCTTCAATTTTTTCGTTATCGCCTGCAAAAGCCGTAAACGGCACAACAAACATAATAAATATTAATACTGCATTGAATAATCTTTTCATATTTTTACTCCAATACAAAGCTTTTCAGCTCCTCTTGATTAATCAACTCAACCAAGCGAGCCTTATCAATTTTCGAGGAAATAAATTGAATTTGGTTGTCGACCGGTGTCGGCATATCCTTAAGCTCAGAAGAAATAACGGCATTGCTAATCTTTTTTTCGCCGTCCTCATCCTCCTCGATTCCGCTAATTTCGACCGTCGGTGCCTGCTCCAAAAGCTTAATGTCGCCATTCATTTCTTCGACGAGCCTTTTCGAAACAGAACCGAATCCGTCATTATAGTTTTCGGAAATTTCATCCGGCAGGTCACAGCCGTAAAGAATAAATACTTTTACACCAAAATCATAAAGCTCTCTCACAACATCTCGAATATAGCCATACGCAACCTCACTGTCAGGATTCAGGTAGGTATTGCCATCCTTGTCACGATAAACAGAAGAGCCGTTCATAACGGCGGCTGAGCTATCGTATGCCGGCACAATATTATCGGCATAGCAGGATATTCTCGCAACAGGCAAAATGTCATTTTCTATAAGCTTCTTCACAGAGCCTATGCTATCGCTGCCGACATTACTCATCGCACCATAGGTATCAACCGCCGCAAGCGACGAGCGGTAGCCGATAGTACCATCGCTTCTCTTTGCATCGAATACAACGCTATTGAAGCCATATATGCCTACATCATTCAAAACCGAATCGAGCATTGCCGAATTATCCATACTTACGCCGGAAATCTTCAGTGCACAAATATTAATCGTCATTTGCGAAAATGCACTATTCGACGCATTTTGACTATCTATAAGCTCTTCAACAGGACGGGCATTCCGTATCATACGAACATCCATAGCGATATATCCCGTACAAAAGAGCACAACAGCAAGTATGGTTGCAATAATCGCTTTTGTGCGTTTTTCCTTCTGCTCGATTTTTCTCATAGCAAGTCTGTGCATATTTCGACTTGTTTCGTTATACTTATCGCTATACCCACCTGCCGCATCGTATTTTTCAGCGAAGCTTATAGGTCTGCCCTGTTGCTCCTCAGTCCAATGAGAATTCCTGTTTTTATTATTATAAAACTGTTTTCTCTTTCTGTCCTTTTTCATATCATAAAGCCCTTTGGGATTGAGCATTCTGCTTCAAAATCGAAATAGTATCGGCAGGATTTTCACTCTTAAAAACAGCAGAACCGGCAACGAAAACATTAGCACCTGCTCTTGCGGCAATCTTTACGGTTTCCGGATTAATTCCGCCGTCAACCTCAATGTCAATATCCGGTTTTGCTCTTCTTATTTCCTCAATCTTCGGCATAGTGCTTTCCATAAAGCTCTGACCTCCGAAGCCGGGCTCAACCGTCATAACAAGAACCATAGAAAGCTCGTCGAGATAAGGCAAAACAACCGAAGCGGGAGTGTTAGGCTTAATAGCGACAGCCGCTTTTTTGCCGAGTGATTTTATTTTCCTTACGGTTTCGCCGATATCGCCTTCGCTTTCTGCGTGGAAGCAAATTATATCGGCACCTGCTCTTGCAAAATCCTCCACATATTTTAGAGGCTCGCTTATCATCAAATGCACATCAAACGGAACATTACAAACCCTTTTTATTGCTTCAACAACAGGTGCACCGATAGAAATATTCGGCACAAAATGTCCATCCATAACATCAATATGAATCAAATCAGAGGTCGAAATCCTTTCGAGCTCATCTTGAAGATTAGCATAATCGCTCGCCAAAATTGACGGAGATATTTTCATTTCCATAGTTATACAACTCCGATACTGAAATTCATACTATTATAGCACCAAAAAAAGAAAAAGTCTAGCATATAGCCAGACTTTTAGTTCAATTATACTAGAATTTTTCCAATGAGTTTGCAAGAAAAGCTCTGGTCTTTTCGCTTTGCGGATTATTATAAATCTGCTCCGGCGTGCCAAATTCCTCTACAACGCCGTCCGCCATAAACATAATACTGTCGGAAACATTCTTTGCAAATTCCATTTCGTGAGTAACAACAATCATTGTGCTACCCTCATCCTTTAGACTCTTAATTACCTTCAAAACCTCTCCCGTAAGCTCGGGGTCGAGAGCTGAGGTCGGCTCATCAAAGCAGAGAATATCCGGATTTAGCATTAAGGCTCTCGCAATAGCAACCCTTTGCTTCTGTCCACCCGAAAGCTGACAAGGATAAAAATCTATCTTATCCTCCAGCCCGACTCTCTTTATTATTTGATTTGCATTATTCTCAAGCTCTTCCTGAGTTCCCATCTTCAAAAGAGACGGAGCAAGAGTAAGATTCCTAAGAACACTGTACTGCGGAAAGAGATTAAAATCCTGGAAAACAAGACCAAAGTGCATACGACGCCTTTTGAGCTCGCCTTCACTTATCTTTCTGTCCCTTTCGCCGTCATAAATAGTCTCGCCGTTTACGGTTATTGTACCCTTATCGGCAAACTCCAAAAAATTTATACATCTCAAGAGTGTAGTTTTGCCCGAACCCGACGAGCCGATAATCGACAAAACCTTACCCTTCTCAAGTTCAAAATCAATACCCTTCAAAACATTGGTTTTTCCGAATGATTTTTCTATTCCTTTTACTTCAAGCAAAGCCATATTCCATACCTCCTTACTCAAAATAAGCCATTTTCTTTTCTGCCGCACGGAATATAAGAGTCAGTATTCCGCAGAAAAGAAGATAGAACACAGCCGTGTAGAACAGCGGCCAAATCAGTCCGGCAGATTTAATAAAGCTCTGTCCCATAAAGATAATCTCATAAACCGCAATAATTCTCGCCAGTGAGGTATCCTTAACGAGAGTGATAATTTCATTACTCATCGGCGGAACTATTCGCTTTATTACCTGCAAAAGAGTAACCTTAAAGAAAATTTGGCTCTTGCTCATTCCGAGCACAAGTCCTGCCTCCTGTTGACCCTTAGGTATAGATTCGATACCACCGCGATAAATTTCGCTGAAATAACAGGAATAATTTATTACGAATGCAACGAGAACAGCATTAAAGCGTTCCATAAGATTCCATCCGAATATCAAGCCCGGTCCGTAATACACGATTATTAGCTGAAGCATCAAGGGGGTGCCTCGAATAATCCAAATAAAAATCTTGGTTATAGCCTTAAGCGGCTTGAATTTCGACATAGAAAAAAAGCTCAAAACGAGCCCCAATGGGAGCGAAAATACAAGCGTTAAGGCAAATATCTTCAGCGTTTCGAAAAAGCCCTTGAGCAATTCCAGCGTTACTGTCCAAAACATAAATAGTTAATTCTCCTATAACGACACAACAAGGCTGTTACCGAAAAAATGTAACAGCCTTTGCGTATTTTAGTTTTTTATAAATTATTCTGCAAGCTGAACGGTATACTTGTCGGCAAGCTTCTTCATTGTACCATCAGCAGCGAATTCCTTAAGAAAAGCATTCATCTTTTCTGTCATATCAGAACCCTTGCGGAAGCTAATACCATACTGCTCGTCAACGAGAACAACACAAGCCTTAAGGTCAGCATAGTCTGTACCCTCACCTGTCATAGCAGAAGCCATAGTTGAGTCGATAATACAAGCATCAACAGAGCCTGACGCAACCTCAAGGAGAGCATCCGACTGAGCAGAAACAGCAGTTGCATCAAGAGCATTATCCTCTGCTGCACTCTGACCTGCGGATCCGTTTTCAACAGCAAACTTAAGGCCCTTAATGTCGTCAACTGTCTTGAGTGTATCAGCGAGAGCTGACTTAGCCACAACAATTTGCTGGTTCATAGCATATGCGTCTGTTACAGATGAATTATTTTTAACCTCATCTGTGATTGTCATACCATTCCAGATACAGTCGATTGAGCCTGTTTCGAGCTCGAGGAATTTGTTATCCCAGTCGATTTCAACAAACTTAACCTTTACGCCGAGCTTTTCTGCTGTCATTGTTGCCAAATCGGCATCGAAGCCAATCCAGTTACCATTTTCGTCCTTATAGTCCATAGGAGCGAAATCTGTGATACCTACAACAAGCTCACCTTTTTCAAGAATTTTTTCGCTGTCAGTCTTATCTGCACCTGAATTTGAGCAAGCCGCGAAGCCAAGACAAACTACAAGCACGGAAAGAAGAACTGCAAGAAGCTTTTTTATTGATTTCATAATTTATTACCTCTTTCAAAATATTTGTGATAGGCCTATTATACTTTATTTCTTTAGCGTTGTAAAGTGTTAATTGAAAAAAGTTCAAAAATTTTTTTCATACAATGAATATACATCAATCCTGCTCTCCGGATATATAATAGGTATTAATTAAAGGACAATGTATAAAACCAACATTTAGCGTATATTTTATGTATAT
>CAMFPZ010000056.1 GCA_945979635.1 uncultured Eubacterium sp. | reverse complement strand
ATTATATATTAAATAACATTATTAGTCGAGAGTTGCATTATACTGAACGCCGTACTTCAAAATTGACTTGAAGTTTACATTTGCAAGCTTATCCTTGTTAAGCTTTGAGCCTAACGCAGCATCAGTTGCATTAATCTTACCGTCGCCATTGAAGTCGAGATCAACGATACCAACCTGTGCACCTGCAACCTCTGTTGCACCATCGAAGGATACTGTTCTGCTCTGGCCGTTTACTGTGAATGTTACATCGGTAACACCGAGCGGAACCTCAACAGAGAATGCACCGTTAGAGTCAGTCTTGCCGAGCTTCTTGCCTTCTGCTGTAATAGCAACATCAGCAAGAGCATATGTGCCGGCTGTACCAACATTGTCGATAGCCTCTGTTACAACACCGCTTACAACATAAGTTGTTGCAGCAGCAGGAATATCAAGCTCATTTTCAGCCATAACAACATTCTTCTTTGCAACATATGTTCCTGCAACAGCAGATTTTACATCTTTAGAAGCAATTATAGCCTTTGCAAGAGCAACAATGTAGTTGTTCCATGTTGTTTCAGTGTAAACAATATCGCCTTCGTTTACAAGTACGCCATTTACAAACTTACCATAATCCGGTGCAGGTGTTGATGTACCTGTGTAAGAAACAGTAGCAACTCCTGTTTCCTCGTTGTATGTTGCAGAAAGATTGTACTTTGTTGTACCTGTTAAGTGGTTGATTTCAGCCTCAAGCTTGTTACCTTCGTAGCCACGAGCCTCAACGAGTCTAGCGTACTTCTTGTACAAGCGGTTAGCCTCTCTGATTTCAACTGAAGAAGCTGATGTAGCATAAATTGGATTTTTGGCTTCATCAACGCCCGTAACAGATACGAGAGCCTCACCGTTTCTTGCAATTTGTACCATCTTCTCATATGTGTCAACCTTGTAGTCAACGCTTTCCATACCGGCACGGTCAGCGATAATTTCGTCGGTGATTAATGTCATAAGAGAAGTATCAACATTCTTCTTTGCCTGCTCTACATTATACTTAAGGTCATCCTCAAGCATTGTGTAGAAGCCACGATACTCATTTCCATCGTTTGGTTTAATAGTCTCATGAGTAAGTGCGAACTTATAAGTCCAATTGTCATTGGAGTTAACTCTCTTACCATCAGCAGTCCAATACTGATACTGTACCTGCTCATAAAGAGCTTCGCCCTTATCGTTTTTAGCAGGAACATTTGTTGTGCCGTAGTAAGGATATTCGTAAGAACCAACATTCCAACCCTTCTCGTACTGAACATCGTTTACGAGATAGTAGAGGTCGCCGTTCTTAACAACCTTTGTGCCGAACTTATCTACACCATTTGTTGCAGAAGCAAGGTATGTTCTGCAATATACAGGGAACTTGTGTTCCTCGTCGTGATAGTAGTATGTACCATCGGTGTAGAAGCTTTCTGTCATCTTATCGCCTTTTGCAGAAACCTTTGCAGGCTCAAATGCAACGTCGCCGGTTGTAGATGTTGTAGAAAGCTTGTCAGCCTCAAGGATAGTTGTTGATACAAGCTTATCAGCGTTATCAAGAGTTACAGGAGCAGCGATTTGCGATACTACATTCTTGAATGAACCCTGAACAGCATCGTTTGTATCGGAAGAATTATACTTTTCGTTATAATCCTTATAGTCAGAAGGTTGATATGGAGCCATCTCAGCAAGATAGTCGTCATATGTCTTCTGAAGTTTATCAGCACCATTTGTGTTAGCAATTGTAACAGCAATTGTGCCGAGGTCATATGTTTTTGTACCAATGTAACCTCTAAAGTTCATTGTGTAAGATTCTGCCTTAACAGATGTTGTGCCATCATACTTGAGCCACTTAACATTTGTAGCAGCTGTGGTTGAAGGCAATCTTACGAAATTGATACCATGGCTTGGAGTAGCTGCGGTAGCACAGCCGGCTGTAATAAGTGCCGGAGCAACTGTAACAGAAGAAATCTTTTCGCCTATCTTTTCTGTTGACTTAATTACTGCACCGCTTGTGTCTTCGGAAGCAGCAAGAGCAATATGAGTTCTTGTCTGAACATCAACAGTATAGCCTGTTACATTACCGTCAGCATCCTTCTTTGCATATGGGTCAAGCTTAGCTGTAAGCTCATCCTGAGTATAACCTGCATATGCTGTAATGCCGTTTACCGTAGAGGATGTACCTCTATCCCAAGCATTTGTGCCAATCTTAACGTCGAATCTATCAACTGCAAGAATGTCACCTGTTTCATCATCGTATGCTGCATAAGCATTACCGCTTGCATCAGCAGCATAGAAGCCTGTGTAGCTGTTTTCATTAATACCGAAGGTATCAACCTGACCCGGATTTGCGTTTGTAATAACAAGGTTTTTATAAACATTAACCTTCTTACGGTTACCCGGATCCTTTGATACATAGTCGGTTGACTTATTTGGATAATAGCAGCCGGTATTCTGGTCGTAACCGCCCAATGTCTTACCTGCCCAGTCCTTATCTACCGAAAGGTTAAGGTAGCAGGTTGCAACCTGGTCTGAATAAAGAAGCTGCTTTTTAGGATTAGCAGATGTACCAAGATATACATCATAAGTAAATGTGAACTCAACAAGTGTGCTTGTTGAAGGTCCGTTAGCGGAAGCGTTAATCTTCAAGCTCTCTTCAGGTGCGATTACCTTACCTGCAGGGCTATCAAATGTCATTGATACGCCTGAACCGCTGTATACAAGGTTCTTTGCTACAACGAAATATCTGTCATCAGCAACAATCTTACCGGATTCGTTCTTGTAGAATCTGTTAAGACCGGAAGCGTTGTTAGAAAGAGTAATAGTTGTTGTACCAATAGAAGCACCTGTTTGGATATTAGCACGGGATGGATCGTTTACAGAAACAGAAGCTGCATTGAATTGGTGATCCTTCAGCTGTGGAAGGAATCCCGGAATGAAATATGAAACAGCCTTAACAACGAACATCAAGCCCTGCCATGTTCCAGCACCCATTGTTGCATTTGTTTCTTCTGCGTTACCGCCGAGGAAGCCGTAAAGGTTGCTTAAAAGGTTGCCGAGAACACCATTTTCATTATTGTTCGGTGCGTTTCCATTTTCGTCATAACCCTTGCTGTATGCAAATACAGTCGAGCTGACCAATGTATCGAAAGGAGTAGCAGAATTAAGTCCGCCGGCCTTCATATCGTCAGTTGTAGGAATAATTCTCGCATATAATTGAGAATTTGTACGCTTGCCGAAGATTGAGTTTACGAGAGAAGCTACAACCTCGTCATAAACAAGTGCATCAATGCCCTTAGTAACTACAGGCTCTGTTGTGAACATAACAAGAAGCTGCTCAAGAACCTTTGTGATACCCTTAACCTGCTTCTGGCTGTTAGTCAACGCTGTACGATCGCCGCTAATCTCAAGAAGAGGAAGAATTACGCCTTCATAAAGGAATTCGTATGAATTAAAGCCATTGTGCTTGTTAGCCTCTGCCTTGCTGCCGTATTGGATAATTCCGAGAACAGGCCATACAGAATTAGCGATATTATCGAAATTCTGCCACAATGTATTAGTATTTGTAACGTTGCAAGCACCTGTGCTTGTTACAACGCCAAGAAGAGCAGCAACGCCCTTACCATAAGTCTTTGAAGCTGTTGTGTTCCATGTTGGTTCATTGAACTCATCCATAGAAGCATAGTAGCATACTACGGAATTAAGGATTTCAAAGATTGTTGTAGTGTCGGTTGCAGGGTCTGTTTCGTATACATTCCAGATATTGCCGTTCTTGTCACGACAAGGAACGATTGAGTTAAGAAGATAACCTACTGCATCACGAGCCATCGGAAGGATAACATCAAGATACATGCTTGCTCCCGGACCATCGCTTGTATCGAAGTCCTTTGTAGCAACATACTTGCCGTTTTCAATCTTAACGAGCTGGTCATAATTCTTCTTTGGAAGCGAGTATGAAAGATACTCACGAAGTGCTACGAAAGCAACGCCCTCAGCATCTACTGCATAATCCCAGTCTTCTCTGTGGATAGACTTTGTATCTGCAATAACCTGGATGCAAGCGATTGCGAGAGGAACCATAGCCTCTTCAACATTTGCCTCCGAAAGAGATGAGCTTGTAAGCTTACCTGATTCACCGTTCTTATTATAGAACTGGCTCAAAAGGTTCTCGTCGGTTACATTTGCACCGTATTCGAGCATCCTCATAAGGTTTGTTGCGATAGCCTGTGCAATTTCAAGCTTTTCAGGACTTGTGCCTGTTGTAATTAAGTTCGGACGAGAAATGTTTGTAATAACATTGTTTTCACCGTCGCCCAAGCCGATATTCTCTGAGTCAGGGAAAATATCCTTAACTGCAGCAACCAAAAGGTTGTTAATTGCGTTGATGATGTTGCCGTACTTAGAAACATTGTTGAAATAATCTTCTACGAAAGCAACAAGGTTCGGGAAGCCTGTTTGCATAAAGTAAAGGTTGATAGGACCTGTTTGCATATCAAATACGAGATCTGCAAGCGGGCTGTATCTGAGCTTACCAAAGAGGATAGACTCTGTTCTGCCTTCAGGAGTTACATAGTTGTTGTTCTTTTCTACATCTCTCCAAGTGTATGTAGGTTCGTCTACAATATTTCTGTCGTAATCGAAGGTCTTCTTAATCTTTTCGATCATATCAGCCGGTGAAGCACAGCCATACTCAACATACTTAGCAGCAGCATAAGCCTTTACATTGTCCATTGTGTAAACTGCTTTCCAGTTGTTCTCGTCGATTAAGCCTTCGCTCTGTGCCCAATAATAGAATTGGTTATCGAAGTTTCCGCCGTGTCCCTCATACCAGTCCATATCGTTGTTTACACGAAGAAGGCTGATTGTAGGAAGGATAGCAGAGTTCCAAGCGAGCTTTAATGCATCGTTTACTGCATCATAAACCTTTGTAGATGTGGTAAGAGAAAGCTTCTCGTTGCCATATCTAAAGAGATATACATTACCGGTTGTCGGCTCGTAACGAAGCTGGTCGTCATAGCCAAGTGCTCTTGAAGCCTCAGCAACAGTATCGTCGTTGATACCCTTACCGTTTTTGTTGAGCCATGCCTTAATTTCAACATAGCGAGCCTGTGAGCAATCGGTCGGCTCAAAAGTAATGCTGCCTGTGTCAGGGTCAACAATCTTCTTGCGAGCATAGGTAATATTGAGAGCAAGCTTATTCATGAATGCATCTGTAAGCTGTGCAAAAAGCTGCTCGTCAAAATTCCATTTTGTACCGCCGTTACCTTGGAGATAGTTCTTGTAATCTTTAATTTCAGCGTCTGTATACCAGCCGGAAAATGAAAGAATTACATTAGCTAAAAGGTTGTAAACGAGATTGCTCTGGTAGCCTGCCCACATATCGAGGCCGCCGATACCGCCGATTAAGCCATATACATCCACTATACCGCTCAAAATCGAACCAAGGTCAAGCTTGCCCTTGATGAACTGGCCGATAATGTTCTTGTTTGTGTGACCGCTTGCGGTATTGTCGTTTGAATTCCAATAAATTGTTTTTGCAAGGGCCATAACAATGTCCTTTGCATCATTTTTTGCACGATATGATCTATTACATTTCGAGATGATACCGTCACCGGAAGTTATTGACGGAAGGCTAAGTAATGGTGAGAGGTTTATATTCTTGATATCGCCGCCGAGAAGTCCGCCGTACGAATCAAGCAAACCGCCAACCTGTCTAACGAGGTCAAGCACACCGTCGATACTGTCGAGGTGACCGTTGATGTTGATATTTACAACAACATAGTTACCGCTGAATACGATTGGTGCAAGGCCTGCCTTCTGGAGAGTTTCGTCAACCCAGTCAAGAAGAGCTTCAGCTGTTTGGTTATCGGTAGTCTCTGCCCATGCCATAAAGTTTGCTGCCAACTTTGAGTCGTGATTGTCGTCAGTCGACTTAGCATAAACTGTAACTACGCCTGTAAAGGTCGAAGCCGCCATCAAAACTGCAAGAATGACAGAAATTATCTTGCGTGCAAAGATTTTAGATTTTTTCACTTTCTTAAATTTCCTCCATAAATATTTACGACAGTGTACCGAAGATTATCCGTCTGTCACCTTCTCTGACCACGCTGCAAATTTTCGCCGCAGAAAGAAGGGTAGCGATACCCGACAGGATAATAATAACTTTTCAACGGGACACTCCACGCAGTAACATTATAACATATGTGCTAAATATTTCAAGTATTATTTTATTAAGGAATTATTACTGTCTCTTATACACATCTGACGCTGCCGACGATACTCCTTGTG
>CAMFPZ010000055.1 GCA_945979635.1 uncultured Eubacterium sp. | reverse complement strand
ATTGTTGACCCGATGAATCTTCAGGAAAAACTCGAATTTTTCCAAACCCTTTTGGATGTGGGATTCAAGGAAATCGAGGTTGGCTTTCCGTCGGCATCCGATACCGACTATGAGATTTTGAGAACTCTTATTGAGGGCGGCTATATCCCTGATGATGTAACGATTCAGGTTTTGGTACAGGCCAGAGAACACCTCATCCGTAAAACCTTCGATGCGATTGAGGGTGCGAAGAATGTTATTGTTCATTTCTATAATTCAACCTCAACTCTTCAGAGAAAGGTTGTTTTCAAAACTGATATGCAGGGCGTTATCGACATCGCCGTAAAGGGTGCAGAGTTGATTTATGAGCTCACAGAGGAGCAAAAAAAGGCTAATCCGGAGATGAATATTCGTTTTGAGTATTCGCCGGAGTCATTTTCCCAAACTGAGGTTGATAATTCTGTCGAGATTTGTCGTCAGGTTATGCAGGCTCTTCATATCACAAAGGAAAATCCGATTATTTTGAATTTGCCTAATACTGTTGAATGTGCTTCACCAAACTATTATGCTGACCAGGTTGAATATTTTTGCCGTCATCTCCCAAATCGTGATGCTGCCATTATCTCACTTCATCCTCATAATGATAGAGGCGAGGGCGTTGCTGCAACCGAGCTTGGTTTGATGGCAGGTGCCGACAGAGTTGAAGGTACACTTTTCGGTAACGGCGAAAGAACAGGTAATGTTGATGTTATCACTGTTGCTATGAATATGTGGACGCAGGGCGTTGATCCGGAGCTTGATTTCCACGAGCTTAAGAAAATTCGCGAGGTTTATGAACGTTGTACAAAGATGCAGGTTCCTCCTCGCTGGCCATATGCAGGTGAGCTTGTGTTTACAGCCTTCTCCGGCTCACATCAGGACGCAATTAATAAGGGCAAAATATATATGGACGAAAGCCATACCGCTCTTTGGGAGGTTCCGTATCTTCCTATCGATCCGGCTGATGTTGGTAGAGAATATGAGCCTATTATTCGTATTAATTCGCAGTCCGGCAAGGGCGGTACTGCATTCATTCTTGCGAATAACTATGGTATAAAGATGCCAAAGGCAATGCATCCCGAATTTGGAGCAGTTGTTCAAAAATTCTGTGATGAAAAGGGTAGGGAAATAACTCCTGATGAGGTATTTGACCTGTTCCAAAAGGAATATAGAAATGTAAATGGTCCGTATAGACTGGCTAATTATAAGATTAGCGAGGAAAAGAATGAGGAGGATTATCTCACCTCTGTTCACTTTACAGGAACACTTAAGTATAAGGATAATGACCCTGTTGTTATTGAAGGACACGGAAACGGTCCTGTAGCGGCATTTTGCGATGCTATGAACAAGACCGCACTTCGTGAGTATGATTTCGTTGACTACGATGAGCACGCTATCTCTGTCGGCTCGGATTCAAAGGCTATCAGCTATATCCATCTTAAAACACCAAAGGGTAAGGATATTTTCGGTATCGGCGTAAGCCATAATATCGGATATGCTTGTATGAAAGGTATTATTTGTGCTATCAACCGTGACCAAGAGGACACAATGAGAGACGATACAATGCCGGGTATTTTTGATATTTGCTGATAAATGACTTTCTATTACGGAGGATGATTATGAAGAATTATAAAATTACTGTATTAAAGGGTGACGGAATCGGTCCTGAAATTGTTGATGAATGTATAAAGGTGCTGGATAAAGCAGGGGAGAAGTTCGGCTTCTCATTTGATTATAACTATCAGCTTCTGGGCGGCTGTGCTATTGATGCAACAGGTGTGCCTTATCCACAGGAAACTGCTGATGCCTGCAAGGCAAGTGATGCTGTACTTTTGGGTGCTGTCGGCGGTCCAAAATGGGATTCACAGCCGGGAAATAATCGTCCTGAAAAGGGATTACTTGCAATTCGCGAAGATTTAGGCTTGTTTGCTAACCTTCGTCCGGCGAAGATTTTTGCACCTCTCAAATCTGCTTCTCCTATTAAAGAGGAAATTATCGGCGACGGACTTGATATTCTTATTGTTCGTGAGCTTACAGGCGGAATCTATTTTGGCGATAGAGGAACATATGAAGAAAACGGCGTTGTCGGTGCGTATGATACAGAGAGATATACATATCCCGAAATTAAGCGTATTGTTGTTGCAGGCTTTGAATACGCTATGAAGCGAGAAAAGAGACTAACCTGTGTTGACAAGGCTAATGTTCTTGACAGCTCGAGACTTTGGAGAAAGGTTATGGAGGAAACCGCGGCTGATTATCCGGAGGTTGAGGTTTCCTATATGTATGTTGATAATTGTGCAATGCAGCTTGTTCGCAATCCAAATCAATTCGATACTATCGTAACCTCGAATATTTTTGGCGATATTCTTTCTGACGAAGCTTCTATGATTAGTGGTTCAATCGGTATGCTCGCATCCGCTTCACTTGCTGAAGGCACATTCGGACTTTATGAGCCGATTCATGGCTCTGCTCCCGATATTGCAGGACAGGGCAAGGCAAATCCGCTTGCAACCATTCTTTCGGGTGCTATGATGCTTCGATATACCTTCGGTGAAACCGAAGCCGCTGATGCAATAGAAAAGGCGGTAGATACAGCTCTTACAAAGGTAAGAACTCCTGATATTTTTGAGGATGGCTTTGAGGCTGTAAATACTTCTCAAATGGGCGATGTAGTAGCTTCTCTTCTCTAATACATAAATTAATAAGACAGCTAATCTGTTTTGAGATTAGCTGTCTTTCTTTTTTTGCCTTAATTGTACGAAAAAGTCGGATAGAATACCTCTGCATTCCTCCTCAAGTATGCCGCCTGTAATATTCGGCTTGTGGTTATAGGGGAGAGTATTGAAATCAATGACTGAGCCGAAGCTTCCTGCCTTTGCGTCGCTCGCTCCATAGTAAACGTTTCGTATTCTCGAATTGATTATAGCACCTGCACACATCGGGCAGGGCTCGAGAGTAACATATAAATCGCATTGCCACAGTCGCCAGCCTCCGAGTGCCTTGCAGGCTTTATCGATAGCCTCTATTTCGGCGTGATATAGTGCGTTTTTGCCGTACTCACGCCTGTTTCTTCCCGTTGCTATAATTTCGCCATCCTTGACGATTACAGCTCCGATAGGGACCTCTCCCTCTAAGGCACTTTCGGCGGCAAGCTTGAGTGCCTGCTTCATAAAAATCTCGTGCATAATTAGACCTTCGTGATGTATTGTGCGGTAAGACTCAGCAGCATAACGAACGGAATGAATAATCCCGGAGCCAGACAAAGTAGTTTAACGAAGAAGCTGTTGTCGGCTAAATGTCTTTGTTGCTTTTCCTGCTTAAATTTTTTCGTTGTGCCGAGATAAATTATCGAAACAACTCCGACAATCATCCAAATGTAGAAAATAACAACTGTTACTGTATTGGCAATCTTTTCGTTGGTTGCATATTGAATGATTTCGCTTATGACTGAAATACCGTTATTCAGTCCGTGAACAATCATAGCAGGGATGATGTTGTTTGTTTTTATTGTGATATATGCGAGTGCGAGTCCAACGCCGAAGGCGAAGATAAATTGCACTGCATTTCCGTGCATTAATCCAAAAACTATGCTTACTGCGAAAATCGCAAAACCCTTGCCAAACTTTTTTAGTACCCCCAGTGCACAGCATCTTAATGCAATTTCCTCACATATCGCCGGAATTATTACGGTTGAAACAACCAGTATAACACAGGAAATAATGCTGTCGGGTCCGCCGTAGCCATTTTGCTTTAGCTCATAGCCGAGAACATTTTTTGTGAAGCTGATAACAAAAGAGGTTGCATAGTTCGCTGCAATGCAGCAACTCATACCGAAGCCTATCCATGCGAATGTATCCTTCTTATCGAGACGTTGTGTCGGAAAGAAGGGCGAAACAAAATTTTTCTTCAAAATTAGTGCCAATGCTAAAAAAGGAAGCATCATCGAAGTGAGATGAACTGCTATTACATTAAATCCGTATTGGAACGCCTTTGATGAATGATATGCATCTGAAAAGCCGAGAGTCACTAAAGCCTGACTCATGAGTGTTTGAATCAGTAGATATAAAATCAAGCAAGTGCCTAAAAGTATACCTGCCTTTATGATTTCTTTTCGTTGCTGCTTTTTGCCGATTTCAATCTGGTTTTGAAGCAGTAACTGCCTTATTGATTGTTCGTTAGGTTGATTATTAAATTGTTGATTTTGGTAGTAATGTCCGTTTGGGTTATAATTCATATAAGGATTTTATAGCTCCTTTGCTATATTTTTTATGTATTCCTTGAGTTGGGTCGAAACCTCCTTGTGCTTTAGGCCAACCTCAATATTTGCTTGAAGAATTCCGAATTTGTTGCCCATATCGTAGCGTTTGCCGTCATAGTCGACCGCGATTACACCTTCTTTTTGAGCAAGAGTTTTCATAGCATCGGTGAGCTGAAGCTCGTTTCCAGCACCCTTCGGTGTGTTTTCCAATATTTCAAAAATTTCACTCGGTAAAACAACTCTGCCCAAAATTGAGAAATTAGACATAATTTCTTCCTTTTTCGGCTTTTCTATCATATCTGTGCAATTATAGATGTTGTTGGATATTTCCTCAACCTTGAGTGAGCAGTATTTTGTTATAGCCTCATCGTCAACTTCTTTAACACCTACAACACCCTTTCCATATTTTTCGTAGGCTTCAATAAGCTGTTTTGTAACAGGCTTTTCGCTAATCATTACATCATCGCCGTAGAGAATAGCAAATGGCTCGTCGCCGATAAAGCTCTTTGCACATAAAACTGCGTGGCCCAAACCTCCTGTTTCCTTTTGACGCAGAAAATAGATGTTGCCGAAATTAGCACATTCCTTTACACTATTGAGTATATCCGCCTTATCGGAGTTGCCCTCCAGCTTTGTCTCAAGCTCAAAGGCGTGGTCGAAATGGTCCTCGATTGCACCTTTGCCACGGTTTGTAATAATTAAGATTTCTTCAATTCCGCTGTTGAATGCCTCTTCAACAATGTACTGAATAGCCGGCTTGTCTACGATGTTTAGCATTTCCTTTGGTACAGCTTTTGATGCAGGAAGGACCCTTGTTCCCATTCCTGCCGCAGGGATAATAGCTTTTCTGATTTTCTTCATTTTGGCTCTCCTGTTCGTTGCTTAGATGAATGTCAGTATGATATAGATTATGAAATATGCCGTGAATGGTGCAAAGAACGAAACGCCGCCCTTGTTGCCAAGATAAATTTTCTTCATTTGCTCCTGGTCTAACGACTCTGCTTGACCGAAAAGCATTGCTGTTTGAGTGAAGTTTGCTCCATTGTCGAGCTGTTCTTCTACTCTTTTGATTATGTTGAAAACCGTTCCTTTATAGAAATAGTCTGCAAAAATCGCTTGAATTATTCTTAATACAAGAATTACACCGAGAACGATATAGGTTATTTTTATTGCGTTTGCTGAATCGGGTGCCGCCATAACCTTTTGTACATCCTCGACGGAAATTTTTGAAGGTTCGTAGCTGTTTACAAAGCCTTGTACTGCTTCAATGTATTTTGGTGCGAGCTTAAGAATTGCCGCTTCGCCGGAAATAATCGTGGTTAAAACCAAGCAGAAGAAAGCAATTCCTTGCTTATACATTTTTCTGAACAATAGATAGAAAGAGCCAAAGAAGAATGCACTCCAATTCCAGCTTGCTTTCACTTTTTTATTTGAAAAGTCCTTGAATTTCATTACGAATCTCGTTGCGTTGCTTCTGACAGTTGCCGCAATGTCGGCTATGCTGACTCCGTCAATTTCGCCCTTTTCATTAAAGACTCCCGCGTTAAATTGTATTGACTGAAATGGTGAAAAATCCTTTGGCAGTTCCGGAGGATTGTCGCTGTCTTGTTTGCCGGCTTCCTTTTTTGCCTCGGATACGATGTTGACTTCTTCGCCGTTCTCTTGGGGGATATAGTAATCCTCATCGCTTGCTTGGGGACCTTGCTTGGTTGGTTTTTCTGTCTCCAGAAAGCTGTAATCGCTTTTATGCAGACCTTCATTAACACAATGACCGGCTATTTTGTAGCATTCTCTGTGGTGCGGTGTTCCGCATTCGGGACAGGTTACGATATCGTCGTTTTTGTCAAATTGTTTATGACAAACAGGACATTTGTAGTTTTCGTAATTTGGCATTTCATACTCCTATTTAATGGTAAAAATATATTATTTTAGTTTATATTATACTTATATAATTACAAAAAATCAATTATTTAGTTAAGAGAAAGTAAATTAGTAAAATTTTACGGATTGCAT
>CAMFPZ010000054.1 GCA_945979635.1 uncultured Eubacterium sp. | reverse complement strand
TTATGATTGTATTAATTCTAGGGTCGACCAGGGAGGCAACAATGAATAATCTATCTATATTTGCTAGCGGCGGACGAACTAAAGAATTCTTTCTTTCGTAAATTTTTTCAATAGTGTTTTCGCTGTTTTCGTTTATGCTGATTTGAACATTGTCGCCTACAAGAGGAGATAGCTTTTGATTTCTGAAGCTACCTCTCGCCTTGCACTCAAATATTTTGTTGTCGCTTTCTACATAGTAAAATCCGCCAATGCCTTTTACTATTTTTCCGTCTTTAATTATTTTATCCATTAGCTTTGTTTCATTTTAGTTTGCATCGTTGTTTTCGGCACTGTCGGGATACTGCGAAGCTGCACTGCTAAAATCAACAGAGAAGCTCTGGTCTTCCTTGCCGTTTACGCTGATTGTTTCTATTGCACCTGCTTTAGTAAGTGAGACCTGAATTGTTTGGTTCTTGTTTCCTTCTCCTACTATTGCAATTCTTACGGTTTTTCCGTTTGCTAAAATATGCTTTGAGGAATAAACATCGCCATCAAGCTTGACTACCAAGGTATCATTAGCTCCGTTTTTGGTTGGTAATTGAACATCAATTACATATGTTATATTCTTTGGCTCTGTTGTTGTTTCACCCGTACTGATAATTACCTTGATAGGGTCATTTTCTTTTATTGGAGTTCCTGCGGTTGGAGATTGCGAAATAGCTACTCCCTTTCTAATAGTACTATCCTGTGTTTCGAAGGTAACATTTGTAAAGCCGTATTTCTTTAAGAATTCAGTTGCACCGCTTTGTGTTAATCCAACAACATCAGGAACCTTAAGTGTTTCAATCTTTGTTGTGGTTGGACCGTCGGAAATATATATCTTTATCTCTTGTTCTGCCGAAACAATTGTGCCTGCCTTCGGATCGGTATAAACTACCTTACCCTCTTCAACGGACTCGCTTGGCACTCTCAATATTTTGAATACGGAAAGACCGTCTTGCTTGAGTGTTTCTTCAGCCAACTCCTTTGATAATCCATATACATTTGTAATTTTAATATCGTTTTCCGAAGCAGCAACTATTAGAGTTACCTTTGAGCCCTTTGTTATTCTTGAGCCTGCTTCAGGAGACTGATTTATGATAATTCCCGGTTCTTGTTCATTAGTCTTTCTGTATTCGGCAACAAACTCATAGGAATAGGAATTATCGCTTTGTAATTCATCATAGGAGAAGCCAATAAAGTTTTCCAGCTTTTGGGTTGTTGCATTCATACTTGAGGTAAATAGCATAACAACGCCTATTATTGCAGCAATCAATATAGTAACACATACGATAATTGCAACTCTGGTCTTCTTTTTGCGTTTAATATTATCTTGTGTATCCATAGCTTCCTCGTATTCATCATATTGTACGATAGGATTTGGGTTTGAAAAAGAAGCATCTGTTGCACTGATATAGTTAAAAGTAGTGTTTGGATTTTTGATTATCTCTTCAACATCAAGAAGCATTTCTGTTGCTGTTTGATATCTGTCGTTAGGGTTCTTTTGCATTGCGTGAACACAAACCTGTTCAAGTCCCTTTGGTATATCCGGATTGATTTGGGTTAGCTTTTCTGCATTAGCCTGAACTTGCATTAAAGCGACCGATACGGCGTTTTCCGAATCAAAAGGAACCTTTCCTGCAAGCATTTCATAAAGTACAACACCTATAGAATAAATATCGGCTCTTTCGTCAGTCATTTCACCCTTTGCTTGTTCAGGTGCGATATAATGAACAGAGCCTATTGCCTGTTCGGTTAGAGTTTTTGTTTCCGATCTAGAAAATCTTGCAATACCAAAATCTGTTACCTTAATATTTCCGTTTGGAAGTAAAATTATGTTTTGAGGCTTGATATCTCGATGCACTGATATAGTTAAAAGTAGTGTTTGGATTTTTGATTATCTCTTCAACATCAAGAAGCATTTCTGTTGCTGTTTGATATCTGTCGTTAGGGTTCTTTTGCATTGCGTGAACACAAACCTGTTCAAGTCCCTTTGGTATATCCGGATTGATTTGGGTTAGCTTTTCTGCATTAGCCTGAACTTGCATTAAAGCGACCGATACGGCGTTTTCCGAATCAAAAGGAACCTTTCCTGCAAGCATTTCATAAAGTACAACACCTATAGAATAAATATCGGCTCTTTCGTCAGTCATTTCACCCTTTGCTTGTTCAGGTGCGATATAATGAACAGAGCCTATTGCCTGTTCGGTTAGAGTTTTTGTTTCCGATCTAGAAAATCTTGCAATACCAAAATCTGTTACCTTAATATTTCCGTTTGGAAGTAAAATTATGTTTTGAGGCTTGATATCTCGATGTACAATTCCCTTGTCGTGGGCGTGTTGTACAGCTCTTAATATTTGCGTAATGAAAAACAAGGCATCGTTCCAGGAAATGGAATTTTGTTTATTGATATATTCCTTGAGTGTGATTCCGTCAATATATTCCATAACGATATATTGAAGCTTTTCTCCAAAATTGACATCATAAACCTTCACAATATTTTCGTGAGAGAGTAATGCAATTGCCTTGCTCTCGTTTTTGAATCTACGCTTGAATTCTTCGTTATTCAGAAATTCATCCTTCAGAATTTTTATTGCCACGATTCTGTCATCGACATTATCGTACGCCTTGTAAACAACCGACATCCCACCAACGCCGATTATTTCTTGAACCTCGTATCTTCCGTCAAGTCTTTTTCCTACATAATTATCCATAGTTTCAACCTCATATATTAGTTAGCAATGGCAACAACAGTAATATTATCGCCGCCACCGTTTTTGTTTGCTCTTTTTACAAGGCGGTCGGCAAATGCATAGTATTGACCGTCCTTAATATCCTCGACCATTTCTTCGTTTGTAACGAAATTGCTCAAGCCGTCGGTACATAGTATCAGGGTCTCGTTATCATTTATTTCTGTTTCGCTGAAATCTACGACAATTTGCTTATCAACACCGACAGCTCTTGTGATTAAATTTTTCTTTGGGTGGTGCTGTGCCTGTTCTTGGGTAATTTCACCTCTGTCAACAAGGTTTTGTACTAGACTGTGATCAGTTGTTATTTGCTTTACAACATCCCCGTCAACGATATATGCTCTGCTGTCTCCTGCATGAGCAATAAATGCAATATTATCCCTAACTATGACTGCAATTACAGTAGTTCCCATTCCTTGCAAATCGGGGCGTGAATAAGCCATATCGTATACTTCGATATTTGCGGCAGCAATAGCTGAATCTAGTAGGTTTTTTATTGAAGCATCTCGCATTTTTTGATTATATGAGGCTGTAATTTTCTCACTGATAACCTTAACTGCAAGTGCAGAGGCAATATTTCCGCCTGCTTCACCACCCATTCCGTCGCAAACAACAGCCCAAGCAACTTCTCCTGGGAGCTCACCTACTGCATAGGCATCTTGATTATTTGCTCTTACCATACCTTTATCGGTTTTTGCAACAATTTTCATTTACTGATCACCTCGTTTTTTCTGCGTCTTAATTGTCCGCATGAAGCGTTTATATCTGAACCCAATGTTCGTCTTGTTGTAGCATTTACGCCCAGTGAGCATAGAGTTTCTTGGAATTGTTTTATTGCTTTTTTGTCGGACGGCTTATTATTTCTTTCCTTGACATCGTTGACCGGAATAAGATTAACATGGCAAGGAAAGCCCTTTAGTCTGCTTGATAATTCAACTGCACATTCCTTCGAATCGTTCACTCCGCTAATGAGAGTATATTCGAAGGAAACCCGTCTGCCGGTTTTTTCAGCATATGCTTTGCACGCATTAATTACCTCTTCTATTCCCCATTTATCATTTATGGGCATTGTTCTTGAGCGAATTTCGTCATTCGGTGCGTGCAAGGATAAAGTAAGGGTTATAGGCATGCCCTCGTCCATTAAGTCCCGTATTTTCGGTACAATACCGCAGGTGGACAGCGTTATATCTCTTAACGAAATATTAAGTCCCCTGTCATCATTTACCGTTCGAAGGAATTTTACTACATTATCATAATTATCCAGAGGTTCACCAATACCCATAAGAACAATATGTGATATTCTAATGCCTAAATCCTGCTGTGCTTTATGAATTTGTCCTTCCATTTCGGCAGGAAGTAAATTTCGCTTAAATCCTGCTAGAGTGGATGCACAAAATTTGCATCCCATTTTACACCCAACCTGACTTGAAATGCAGATTGTATAACCGTATTTATATTTCATTATAACAGCTTCAACATATTCGCCGTCATATAACCTGAATAAATACTTTATCGTTTCGTCAATCTTCGATATGTATTTTTCCTCAATATCGACAACGGGAATAAAGTAATTCTTCTTCAGCCTTTCTCGAAGCTCCTTTGATAAATTTGACATTTCATCAAAGCTGAATACTCCCTTTTCGTGAAGCCACGAATAAATCTGGTTAGTTCTGAATTTCGGAATATTTAGTGCGTTTACTGTGTTATTCAATTCGTCGAAATTAAGCGATTTAATATCAATCATTATTCTTTACCATAAGTGCATAATAAAAGCCGTCTCCGGAGCTGTTACTCGGGAATATCGTTCTTTGCTTTACTAAACTGAAATTTTTGTGATTTGCTAAAAACTTTTCTACTGTTTTTTCATTTTCTTTTTTGTTTAATGTGCAGGTTGAATATAAAATCTCACCGTTTTTTGTTAAGTATTTAGATGACATTTCAAGAATTTTATACTGAATTTCAGGTAATTCCTTAATTTCGTCAAGATTCTTATATCTTATTTCCGGCTTTCTTCTGATTATTCCGAAGCCGCTGCATGGTACATCGCAAAGAATTTTGTTTGCCCTTGGTAGGCTTTCGTTAAAGATGGTTGCATCATTAACCAGAGTTGTTATGTTTTCCAGACAAAGTCTCTTTGCCGATACCTGAATTAAATCGACACGATGCTTGTGAATATCCATAGAATAGATATTGCCGCCATTTTGTGCCATTGTGAAGCTCTTTCCACCCGGTGATGCACAAAAATCGAAGACTATGTCGTTTTCAACAATATTTAATTCGTTCGCAGCAATGTAAGAGCTGTAATCCTCTATGTAGAATAATCCATCGTTAAATGCCTTACATTTTGATAAATCAAATGAACTGTTGATTTTCACTACTTCATTAAAAATTTCACATTCAATATCGTTGCTTAAAAGCTCATATTGTAGCTCTTCGGCGTTCACAAATTTTCTGTTTGGTATAGCGAAAATCGGTGGTCTGTCATTAATAACCTTTAGAATTTCTTCTGTTTTTTCTTTTCCGTACATTTTTGTCCACATATTAATAAGGCTTTGCGGACAAGAATATAATATGCTTAAATCGTCAATATTTCTTAATTCTTCAGCAGAATCAGCAACTTTTCTCAAAACAGCATTAACAAGCTTTTTGTAATACGAAAGACCTGTCTCCTCTGCCAATTTAACAGTTTCGAATATGGCGACAGGAACAGGAATTTTATCCATATACAGGATTTGATATGCACCGATATAAAGGACAATCCTTAGCTTTGGCTTTGTTTTTCCTGTTAGAAACTTATTCAATACATAATCAAGTGTAAGTCGGCGTTCTGTTACGCCATAAACAATTTTTGAGACGAATGCCCTATCCTTAGGCTCAACATTATTAAGCTCTTTTTCAAGTGCTAAATTCGAATATGCACAATCTCGGATAATACTTTGTAATATTTCAAACGCTTTTAATCTGCTGCTTTTCACCGTCTTCTTCCACCTGAAACCAAAATCAATAATCGTAGAATTGAAGCGAGTGCAGATGCCAATGCAGCTACATATGTTAATGCGGCTGCGGTTAATACCTTCTTTGCACCCTTAAATTCTTCATCAGTTAAAAATCCGTTTGAATCAATGAGCTGTAAGGCCCTTCTGCTTGCGTTGAATTCAACCGGAAGTGTAATAAGTTGGAATAACGCAACAAAACTGTACATAATTATTCCAACATATGCAAGCTCTGTTGAATTTATTAATAGTCCGATTAGGCATAAAGGAACACCTAATGATGACCCTATTCTTGTTGCGGGAATAACGAAATTTCTTATTTTGAGAGGAAAGTATTCTTGATCGTGTTGGCAGGCGTGGCCTGCTTCGTGGCACGCTACTCCTATAGCCGCAATGGAACGAGAATCAAAAACATCCTCACTAAGGCATATTTCCTTTGCCTTTGGGTCATAATAATCCGTCAATCTTCCGGAAACTCTTTTAATTTTTACATCGGTAATGCCGTTTAGCTGTAATATTCTCCAAGCGGCATCTGCTCCTGTCATTCCGCTTCTGCTTGTAAC
>CAMFPZ010000053.1 GCA_945979635.1 uncultured Eubacterium sp. | reverse complement strand
CGCGATTCCTCTACGTCTCGTGGGCTCGGAGATGTGTATAAGAGACAGCGGAAGCATTGAGGCTGATATTGAAGTTATAAAAATGGCTGTTGAATGTCTTAAGAGATGTGACCTCAATTCCTTCAAGATTGAAATAGGAAATGCTGCCTTCTTTAATAGTCTGCTCAATAAGATGGAAATCAGTTCAACCGAAAAGGCTGATATTATTAATTACATCGAAGCGAAGAATTACGCTGCTCTTGGCGATTTGCTCGATAGAATTGGCGATACTCCCGAAACGAAGATTATTCGCCGTCTGCCCAGATTGTTTGGAGATATTTCTGTTATTGACGAGGCAAGGGATATTTATACAAGTATAGAAACAGATTCGGCACTTGAGTACCTAAAACAGGTCTATTCCCGCCTGTGCGATGCAGGACTGAAGGACTATATAATCCTTGATTTGGGTCTCGTTAATCGCTCAAATTACTATACAGGTGTAATCTTTCATGGCTATGCTGAGGGAAGTGGCTTAACTGTTTTGTCCGGCGGTAGATACGATAATCTTCTTGGTGAATTCGGTATGGATGCTCCCGCAATCGGCTTTGCCGTTGAGGTTTCGGCACTGTGCGAGGCGATGAGCGAAGTAATTAATGTTGAACGACCGATTCGTATTGCTCTGACAAAGGGAAGACTCGAAAAGAAAACTATAAGTCTGTTTAAGACAATGGGACTGGATACATCCCAGCTTGAAAATAAGGGTAGACGACTCATTCTTCCTGTTGATAATTATGAAACTGTATTATCAAAAGCTCCGGATGTAATTACATATGTGGAGCATGGTGTTTGCGATATCGGTATTGTCGGAAAGGATACTATCGTAGAGCATGGCAGTTCATTTTTCGAGGTTATCGATCTTAATATAGGAAAGTGTAGATTTGCACTCGCTTGCCCCAAGGGAAGTGATTTCTTCTCAGGCTATAAGCGAAAAACAGTTGCTTCGAAATATCCAAAGGTAGCGAAGGAATTCTTCGCCGCAAAGGGTATGGATGTTGATGTTATAAAGATTGAAGGCAGCGTAGAGCTTGCTCCGCTTCTCGGCCTTGCAGATGGTATAGTCGATATCGTTGAAACAGGCTCAACCTTGAGGGAAAACGGACTCGAGATTGTTGAGGAAATATTCCCGATTTCTGCAAGAGTAATTGTAAATATGGCTTCTATGAAGCTTCGTAAGAACGAGATAGAAGCATTTTTAGCTGATTTGGAGCTTGCCTGTAAGCTCGATAAGTAGGAGGATATATGAAAATAACAAAAGCAAATGGTAAGGTTGAGTACGAGGTTGTAGAAAACCTGAAGAAGCGTTGCGGTGAAACCGACCAAAAGATAGTAGATATAGTAACAACTATTATTAATAATGTTAAGGAGCATGGCGATAGTGCTGTGCTTGAATATACAGTTCGCTTTGACGGTGGTGTTCCTAAAAAAACAATTATTGAGAAAGAAGAGCTTCAGTCATATCTTGATATGGTTGATGATGATTTTAAGTCAGCAATAATTAAGGCAAGGGATAATATTTATGATTTTCACCTTCGTCAGTCACAGCAGTCTTGGATGACAACCAAGGAAAACGGCGTAATTATGGGACAACGAGTAAGAGGACTTCATAGAGTTGGAATTTATGTTCCCGGAGGAACCGCCGCTTATCCAAGCTCTGTACTTATGAATGCTGTCCCTGCAAAGATAGCAGGAGTAAAGGAAATTATTATGGTAACCCCTCCGGGAAAGGACGGAAATCCTAATCCCAATATTATGGCGGCTGCCGCAGTTGCCGGAGTTGATAGGGTGTTTATGGTTGGCGGTGCACAGGCTGTTGCCGCACTTGCATACGGAACAGAGAAAATTCCAAAGGTTGACAAGATTGTAGGTCCCGGTAATATCTTTGTTGCAACTGCAAAGAAGCTTCTTTACGGAGTTGTGGATATTGATATGGTTGCAGGTCCGAGCGAAATTCTTGTTGTTGCGGACAAGACAGCCGATCCTTCATTCCTTGCCGCTGACCTAATGTCTCAGGCAGAACACGACAAGCTTGCTTCGGCTATTTTGCTTACGACCTCGTCTGATTTGGCTCGTGCAACCGCACACGAAATTGAGAAGCAAATAAAGTATCTTGAAAGACAGGCAATAATTGAGGAAAGTCTGGAAAACTACGGCGAAATTATCGTATGCGAAAATCTTGATCAAGCTATTGATTTTGCAAATGAGCTTGCTCCGGAGCATCTTGAGCTTTGCGTATCGGAGCCTCTGAAATATATCGGAAGAGTGGATAATGCCGGCTCTGTTTTCCTGGGGAATTTTTCGCCGGAACCATTAGGCGATTATTATGCAGGACCGAACCATGTTCTCCCAACCTCCGGTACTGCAAGATTTTTCTCGCCTCTCGGTGTCGACAGCTTCGTTAAGAAGTCATCGTTTATTTATTACACACCTTCAGAGCTTCGAAATGCCGCTGATGATATAATAAAGCTTGCTGAATCAGAGGGCTTAACGGCACATGCAAATTCAATAAAGGTTAGATTTAATTAAGGAAGAAAATATATGCGTACATCTAGCGTTCAAAGAAATACAAAGGAAACAAAAATAAATGTAGAGCTTAATCTCGACGGCGGTGAGGTTGAGATTAAAACAGGTATTGGATTTTTCGACCATATGCTCGTTGCCTTCGGCGTTCACGGAGGCTTTGGGTTGAAGATTGAGGTTGACGGTGATTTAGATGTTGATACTCACCACACTGTTGAGGATACGGGAATTGTTCTCGGTACAGCGTTTAAGCAGGCACTCGAAGATATGAGCGGAATTGAACGATACGGAAGTTTCAGCATCCCTATGGATGAGAGCCTTGCACAGGTTAGCCTTGATATATCCAATCGTCCGTTCCTCGTGTTTAATGCTGATTTTGCACAGGAAAAATGCGGCGTTTACGAAACCTGCGTAACAGAGGAATTTTGGCGTGCATTCGCTATGAATAGCGGAATAACCCTACATATAAATGTACCTTATGGGGCAAATGCACATCATAAAATTGAAGCGATCTTCAAGGCTGTTGCACACGCACTTAAGATTGCCGTAAGGCAAAATGAGAATGGTTGTGTATTATCAACAAAAGGAGTTTTATAGGCTATGCTGATTTTTCCTGCTATTGATGTTATTGACTCAAAGCCGGTGCGTCTTTATAAGGGCGATTTCTCAACAGCCCATCAGGTTGCGAATGATATTCTCGAAACGGCTCATAGCTTTTGTGAACAGGGTGCCGAGTGGATTCATATGGTGGATCTTGACGGCTCTTTGCAAAAGAAGCCTGTAAATTTTGATTGCTTTATTTCTGTTGCAAACGAAACTCCGCTTAAGGTTGAGCTTGGCGGAGGTATTCGTACTATGCAGGATATTGACTTTTATGCGAATAAGGGTATCAGCCGTGTGATTTTGGGATCTGTTGCATTAAAAAATCCCGCTCTTGTTGAGCAGGCGGTTAAGGAGTTTGGAGAGCTAGTTGCTGTCGGAATTGATGCAAGGAATGGCTTTGTTGCAACCGAAGGTTGGACTCAAGGCTCGGATATTCATTTTATAGAGCTTGCACAAAAAATGGAAGCTTTTGGCGTTAAAACAATAATTTATACTGATATTTCAAAGGACGGAACCTTATCGGGACCAAATCTTGAGCAGCTCATCGAGCTGAATAACGCCGTTTCCTGTGATATTACTGCGTCCGGCGGTGTAACAAATATAAATGATATTATCGCATTGCGTGATAATGAGCTGTACGGAGCAATTTGCGGCAAGAGCCTCTACGAAGGAACATTAAACCTAAAAGAGGCTGTGGAGGTTTGTAATGCTTGATTTAGATAAATATTTTAAAAAATCCTCGCTCATTCCTGCGATTGTTCAGGAGGATAGCACGGGCGAGGTGCTTATGCTTGCTTATATGAATAAGGAATCGCTTCGAATGACTCTCGAAACAGGCTACACCTGGTTTTGGTCACGCTCAAGAAATGAGCTTTGGAATAAGGGAGCAACCTCCGGTCATCTCCAGAGGATTGTAGATATAAAGGGCGATTGTGATGATGATACTCTGCTTATAAGAGTTGTTCAAACAGGTGCTGCCTGTCATACAGGAAATCATACCTGCTTTTTTAATAATATTGAATTCAATAATGCATAGTAGCAAGGGGAATAAAAATGGATTATATTAGAAATGATTATGATACTATTCTTGCTCGAAAGGAAGCAAAGGAGGAAGGCTCCTATACCTGCTATCTCTTTGAGCAAGGTCTTGATAAAATATTAAAGAAGGTCGGCGAGGAAAGTACCGAGATGGTTATTGCCGCAAAAAACGGCGACAAGGACGAAACTGTCGGCGAAATTTGCGACCTTATTTATCATACACTCGTTATGATGGTAAACGAGAATATCAGTATTGAGGATGTTGAGTCTGTTTTGCATAAGCGAGCAGAAAAGGCAGGAAATCTAAAAAAATTTCATAAGGTAGATAAGAATTCATAATGGCGTTTAAGAAATGGGTTGTGCGTTCTGCCGATAAGGAAAGAGCGTCTGCATTGAGTGAAAAATTTAATATTGACCCATTTGTATCATTTTTGATGGTATCGCGTGGCGTTGTTGATGATATTGATGCCGTTAATTTCCTTTCGGATGAATTTATGATGTCTTCTCCATTTGATTTTGCCGATATGGAAAATGCGGTTGATGCGATATACGAAGCAATAGAAAACGGAGAAAAAATCTGTATATACGGGGATTATGATTGTGATGGCGTAACCTCAACCTCGCTTCTTTTCGATTTTCTTTCAAATAAGGGAGCGGATGTATGCTACTATATCCCGTCTCGTGAGAATGAGGGTTATGGCCTTAACCTTGATGCAATAGATGTAATATCATCATGGGATGTTGGCCTAATAATCACTGTTGATAATGGTATTAACGCCTTTGATGAGGCGGAGCATATTTATGAAAAGGGTATGCGGCTCGTCATTACCGACCATCATCAGCTATCTGACAATAGATTACCCAGAGCAGAAGCGGTTGTTAATCCGCATCGTAGCGATAATGCTTTGAGCTTTTGTGATTATTGCGGAGTCGGAGTTGCCTTTAAGCTGGCTGTCGCTATGGATGAGGATAACGCCGAGGATATAGTCGAAAGGTATATCGACCTTGTTGCTGTCGGTACAATTGCAGATGTTATGCCGCTCAAGGACGAAAACAGAGCTATCGTACGGTTGGGAATAAAAAAGTTTAATGAAAATCCGCGGCTTGTGTTTAAGCCTTTTGTGATTGCGAATGCATCAAAGAATTTTACCTGTACCGACATTGCCTTTAGAATCTGCCCGAGAATTAATGCTATGGGCAGAATGGGAGATGCGAAGCGAGCAGTTGAACTTCTGCTTTGCGACGATGAATCAAGAAGTACTGCGGCATATAATGATTTTAATGAGGAAAACTCCATTCGCCAAAGCGTGGAACAGGATATTTTCAATGATGTTGAAAGACAGCTTTCAAATAATAAGAGGCTCGTTTCAAATAGCGTAATAGTAGTAAGCGGCGACGGCTATCATCATGGTGTTATAGGAATCGTTGCTGCTCATTTGACCGAAAAATACGGCAAGCCGACATTTGTTATAGGAATTGATGAACAGGGCGTCGCAAGAGGCTCTGCACGAAGCATTGAGGGCTTTAATCTTTTTGAAGCAATTTCGGCATGTGAGGATGATTTGCTTCAGTATGGCGGACATCCGCTTGCCGCAGGAATAACTCTTGATGTAGATAAAATAGAAAAATTCAGACGGGATATTAATGAATTCGCAAATTCGCATTATTCTGTTATGCCGCAGCCGGAGCTTGTAATAGATATGAAGCTTTCGCCGTCATACCTAAATCTTGAGCTTGCCGAATCTCTTTCTGTTCTTGAACCCTATGGAGCAGGTAATCCGCAGGTTGTGCTCGGAATATATAAAATGACGCTCGTTTCGGTTTCGCCCATAGGCGACGGAAAGCATATTCGAATGGAGCTGCAAAAGAAGAATAATAAAATTAGAGTAGTGAAATTTTCACAAACTGTTGAGGATTTTCCTTATAAATCGGGCGATATCCTCGATTTGGCTGTAAAGATTGGGAAGAGCTTTTATAATGGAAGAACATATTTGTCAGTGCAGGCAGTTGATATTCGTCTTTCATCCTGTAATGAGGAAAAGTATTTTAGCGAAAAAGCTGTTTATGACCTTTATCGAAGCACCGGTAAGGCAGATAAAAGCCTCCTGTCTCTTATACACATCTGACGCTGCCGACGATACTCCTTGTGTAG
>CAMFPZ010000052.1 GCA_945979635.1 uncultured Eubacterium sp. | reverse complement strand
GAGCCTACTGCATAATTTCCTTTTTGTGCGTCGGAAAGTAAATCACGCATATTAACAAGCATTATGATTCTCCTGACTCTTTGATAATTTTTAGTGGAGCTGCCCGTAAGCCGAGTTCTGTCGTGGACGATTATCTATCTCGACAATATGTTGCCATATTGCTCAAGCCACCCTTTGAAGTTATGTAGCGAGCAACTAACTCTTCGCTCGGTGTTGCAGCGGATAGGGTTTACATGGCAGGGAATGTTACCATTCCCTCGGTGAGCTCTTACCTCGCCTTTCCATCCTTACCGATTACTGAAATCGGCGGTTTATTTCTGTTGCACTTTCCCTAAGGTCACCCTCGGCGGCCGTTAGCCGTTATCCTGCTCTGTGCTGCTCGGACTTTCCTCATAGTCTTGGCAGTTCGAAACTGCCGATAACTACGCAATCGTCTGGACAACTCTCTTTATATAATAATTTATTTGTCAGCGTATTGTCAATAAGAAATAAAAATAAGTTGAAAATATTTTTCGTTTAGTGTAGAATTTAACCAAAGGAAATTAAAATCAAAGAGGTGTAAATATGCCGAGATTTGATTCTGAGGGCTTTAATCCGAAAAAAAGGATAGAAAACGATAATCGTGACAGGAGCGTGCCCGACGAGGAAAACTACTACGCAAATAAAAATACAGTCTTCGACGGCGGTGTCAGTGATAACCAAATCTGTGACGATTATTCCGATATTATAGATGATTTTTCGAGTAATTTTCAAAGGGTAAGAGAACCTAATCAAGAACCCCGAAGAACCGATATTCGAGAAAAAAAGAAGAAAAGCCGAGGTGCAAAGAAAAGGACCTTGAATGCCATTGTTGCCGCAATTTTGGCTCTTGTATTTGTATTTACTGTGTTTGTCGGCTCTGTATTTTCAAGAATTACATATGATGAATACAGAGAAAATCAATATGTAAGTCAATCACAGCTTGCTCAATCCTCAAAGGTTAAGAATATACTTTTGCTTGGTGTTGATTCGCGTGTTGAGGAGGACGATTCAAATAGTCGAAGCGACAGTATGATGCTTATTTCCGTCGATTCGGAGCATAATTGCATAAAGATGGTTTCATTTTTGCGTGACACTTGGGTTTATATCCCGTCGCAGGATAGCTCTCAAAGACTTAATGCGGCGTGTACATACGATGGATATAACGGAGTTGTTGATACAATTGAATATAATTTTGGAATTGATATTGACGGTTATGTTGTCGCTGATTTCGGGATGTTCAAGGTGCTTGTTGACAGCTTCGGTGGTGTTGAGGTTGAAGTTACACAGGAGGAAGCCGATGAGGTAAATAACCACGAATATCGTTATGACGGTGTTCACCTCGATGCCGGAAAATATAAGCTTTCGGGTGAGCAGGCGTTGGCATATTGCCGAATTAGGAAAATTGATACCGACTTTATGAGAGCATATCGTCAGCGAACTGTTATGCAATCTATTCTACAGAGTATTAAGCACTCTAATCCGTTCAAGCTGATGATTGCGGCATCAAAATGTGCACCCTTTATCGAAACGAATCTATCAATGAGTAAGATAATGTCAACAGGAATTGCTGCACTCGGTTGTATGGGACAGATGGTAGAAACACGAGTTCCTTTTGATTCAACCTGGAGCTATAAGAACATTCAAGGCAATAGTGTTATTTCCATTGATGTTCAAAAAAATAAGGAAATGCTCATTGATACTATCTACAACAAAAGTGCCGAAGAAATAGAAGAAAATAAGGATTAGTATTTAGTTTTACTGCCTTGATTGACAAAATCCTATATTTTGGTATAATTAAGTGAATTATTTTAAAGGAGATTGACTATGCTGTCTTTAATTCCTATGCCCAAAAAGGCAAAAGAGCTTGAAGGAACCTACACTCTGCCGCAGAGCGTTAAAATTTATTCAGAGTTTGACTTGACTCTGCTAAACGGAAAATGTGAACCTTGCGAGAGAGACCGGGCGGATATTGTCTGCTTAAGGAACGAGAATATTCCTCGTGAGGGCTATACTCTCTCTGTAAGTGAAGGCGGAATCGAAATCAGTGCTTCAACCGAAATCGGTGCATATTATGCACTACAAAGTGTTAGAAAGCTGTGCCATTACGACTGTGGCGGAAGGGATGTACCCTGTTGCGAAATCGAGGATGAGCCTCGCTTCGGATTTAGAGGCGTTGAGCTTGATGTGTCCCGCCATTTTTATGATGCCGACTATATTAAGCATTTTCTTGATTTGCTTTTTATGGAAAAGCTCAATGTATTTCATTGGCATTTGACCGATGATAACGGATGGCGTATCGAAATAAAGAAATATCCTTTACTTACTGAGATTGGCTCAAAAAGAGCCTATACCCAAATTGGCGGTTGGAAATCCCTCGAGAGAGAGGAAAAGGAATACGGCGGATTTTATACACAGGAGCAAATTGAGGAAATCGTTGCTTATGCAAAGGAGAGGGGAATAACTATTGTTCCCGAAATTGATTTTCCTGCTCATTGTGCCGCCGCTATTGCGGCGTATAGCCATCTTGCCTGCCGCGATATAAAAAGTGATGTTTTTGGCTTTTTTGGAGGAATGATTCCTACCATTTTGGATAAAAATTTGAGCTGGAACAGAACTCTTTGTATGGGCAAGGACGAAACCTTTGAGTTTATATACGGCGTTCTTGATGAGGTTTGTGAACTTTTCGATAGTCCGTATATCCATTTAGGTGGTGACGAAGCACCAAAGGATGAATGGAAGAAGTGTCCTAATTGCCAAAGAGTGATGAAAGAAAACTCTCTAAAGGACGAGGAGGAGCTTCAGGGTTGGTTTGAAAATAAGCTTTCGGATTATTTGGCACAAAAAGGAAGAAAGCTTATCGGATGGAACGAAATCCTTAAGGCGTCTAATGTTAATACCGATAACAAGAATATTGTCGTTCAATATTGGACCCCTCAGCGAGATAAAAACGCAGAGTGTTATGTAAATTCAGGCGGAACGATGATTATGAGTAAGCATCAATCCTTCTATTTTGATATGCCTTACGCACAATATGATTTAAAGAAGACATATAATTTTACTACATCAAAATTCGGTGTTGAAAAAGCTCACGAAAAGAATATTATTGGTGTTGAAGGTGAGCTTTGGACAGAGTGGATTAGAACTCCCGAAAGACTGGAAATGATGGCATTCCCGCGTATTCAGGCACTTTCCGAGGTCGCTTGGACTCCTGAATCTAAACGCAATTTTGCTGATTTCAAAACTAGACTTGATGACTTTAAGCCTACATTCGATGCTCTTGGTGTAAATTATGCCTGCGATAGAATTGCGTTGAATAAGAATCTAATAAAGAAAGCTAAAATCAGAAAGCTGTTTTTCAGGGGTGACCCATCACTTGAAACCAAACTAAATAGAGAGTATAAGCAAAAAGGAGACAGATAAATATGAAGATTAAAGATTTTCCACAGGCAGTAATTGACGAAAATGTTGATTACACCGTCAAAGAAATTACAAGCGTAATCAAACGCTATGGCCCTCGTGAGTCAGGAAATAAGAATTGTATGGCTACCCAAAAACATATCGACAAGGAAATGAAGCCGTTTTGCGATGAAACAGGCTTTGAATCCTATAAGATGGCACCAAAGGCGTTTTTGCATTTTACAAAAACAATTTCGGTTGCAATCATTCTTTCTGTTTTTGCATGCCTTATTTTGGTTTTCACGGGCGTTATCAGCGGTATCGGCGGCTCCGATTTCTTCCTTCCTCAGTGTATTGTTGCGGGAGTTACCGCAGTAAGTCTTTTTATTACAATTATGGAGTTCCTTCTTTATAAGCCTCTTTGTGATATTTTCTATAAAAAAATCGAAGGCCATAACTACTATGCTGTTCGAAAGCCAAAGGGTGAGATTAAAAAGAGAATTATCATTTCCGGACATGTTGACTCTGCATATCAGTGGAGACATATCTATTATGGTAAGAAGCTTCCGCTTATGACAATTTGTATGGCCGGTACAATCGGAACAGGTGTAATTTCATTTATTCTTGCTGTTGTAACTATCATAGCTCATTTCGTAAATATGGGTGCGTTTGGTGATTTTCTCATCAATTATAGCTATTATTTCCATATCCTGACTGCTTTGTTTATGATAACATTGTTCTTGTTTGTTGACTTTAAAACTATTTCTCCGGGTGCAAACGATAATCTCACAGGAACATATGCGGCTGTTTGTGCTTTGCGTATGCTTGATATGGCAGGCGTTGAGTTCGAAAACACAGAGGTTGTTGCTATGGTTACAGATGGCGAGGAAGCAGGTCTTCGCGGTTGTAAGCAATGGGCAAAGGACCATAAAGACGAGTATATGAACAGTGGTGTGGAAACGGCTGTTTTGTGCGTTGATACACTTACTGACCTTGAATATCTTAATGTTTATAACCGTGATATGACAGGCACAGTTAAGCATGATCCGAAGTTCAGTCAGCTTGTTATGGACTCCGCTATTGAGGCAGGTCACGATGATTTGAAATTTGCAAGCGTATTCTTCGGTTCATCCGACGCTGCTGCATTCTCCCAGGCAGGTATTACATCAACCTGTCTTGCTGCAATGGACCCTGCTCCTGCCGACTATTATCATAATGTTCGCGACAGCTATGACAGACTCGTTCCCGAAGCAATAAAGACAGGATATGAAATCATTCTTTCTACTATCTTTAATTTTGACGAAAAAGGATTAAACTAACATATTAATGCCACGCTTCAGCGTGGCGTTAATTTTTTTATTGTATATTCCGCTTTTTTGTGGTATTATGTATTTGAATTATTATGCATATTGGAGTGTTATATGAAAATTGTATTAATATCAATATTCAAGGTGATTTTGAAAATTATTTATGCACCTCTAAAGCTTTTGAAAACTAAAAACCAAATTGTCTATCTTTCTCGTCAGCGAAACCAAAAGGATATAGATATCGAACTGCTTGAAAAGGCAATAAAAGAAAAAGCCCCCGAGGTTAAACAAGTGTTTCGATTGAAAATGATAGATTCGCAGCTATCCTCGAAAATAAAGTACCTGTTTTATATGATTGGCGATATGTACTATATTTCAACCTCGAAGGTGGTTATTCTTGATACATATTCCATTCCCGTTTCATGCCTAAAGCACAAAAAGGATTTGAAGGTTATCCAGATGTGGCACGCTCTCGGTGCAATAAAAAAATTTGGCTATCAAGCGTTCGGAACAAAGGAGGGTAGGGACGAAAAAATAAGCCGTGCACTCTGTATGCACGAAAACTATGACTATGTTCTTGCTCCTAGTACCGCTACGGGTAAGATTTATATGCAGGCGTTTAATGTTGATGCCTCGAAAATTAAGCTTTGTCCTATGCCAAGGGTTGATTATATCACAGATCGTAACAGCCCTGCCGAAAGCTTTTTTAAGCAAAATCCGGGAATGGGCGACAAAAAGATAATACTTTATCTTCCTACATTCAGAAAGCGTGATACCTATGTTTCGCAGATGCTTAAGATCGCACTTGAGGATAAAACGGGCTACCGGCTCATAATTGCAAAGCACCCTTTGTCCGAAATGAAGGTTGAGCCGAAATATTTACCTAACGGTGAGTTCAATACCTTTGAGCTTATGAAAATTGCCGATATAATCATAACCGACTATTCGGCGTGTGCCTTCGAGGCGGCATTGCTTATGAAACCGTTGTATTTCTTTGTTCCCGATTATGATGAATATATGAAGGACAGAGGAATAAATGTTGATGTCAGAGAGGAAATTCCACAGGCTGTATTCTATGATGCAGATTCATTAATGAATGATATCGAAGGCGGAAATTATTGCTTTGATGCATTGTATGGATTTAAGAATAAATATATTGATAATTTCGGCGAATCCGCCTGTGAAATAATATCTAATTTTGTAGTAAGATTGATTGGAGAATGATTATGAAAAGAGTATTGACCTATGGAACATTTGACCTGCTTCATTATGGACATATAGAAATTCTGCGTCGTGCAAAGGCGTTGGGTGATTATCTTGTTGTTGCTCTTTCGACAGACGAATTCAACGAGTCGAAAGGGAAAACTGCTTACCATAGCTACGAAACAAGAAAAAAGATGCTTGAGGCAATACGCTATGTCGATCTTGTAATACCGGAGAATAATTGGGAGCAAAAGATTGATGATGTAAAGAATTATCATATTGATACTGTTGTTATGGGCTCCGATTGGGCGGATTCTGACAGATTCGACTACCTAAAGGATTATTGTGAGCTTGTGTTCCTCGAAAGAACACCCGGCGTTTCTACCCTGTCTCTTATACACATCTGACGCTGCCGACGATACTCCTTGTGT
>CAMFPZ010000051.1 GCA_945979635.1 uncultured Eubacterium sp. | reverse complement strand
CACAAGGAGTATCGTCGGCAGCGTCAGATGTGTATAAGAGACAGATATGGTGCTTCATCAAACGCTCACAGAAATGTTTATCCCAACTACGCTCTTCAATGGGCTATGATGCAATGGGGTATGGAATGCGGATGTAAGGTATATGATTTTGGCGGAATCAGCGGAGATTGCCAAAACCCCGATAATCCACACTACGGATTATGGAGATTCAAGCACGGCTTTGGCGGATATATGAAGGAATTTGTCGGCGAGTTCGACTATGTAATCAACAAGCCAATTTATAATCTATACAATATAGCAACAGGAATTTTAGAGAAAATCAGATAATGAGCAGATTCGTAATAGACAAAGAAAAATTAGTAGAAAACATAAGAATTATCAAGAAAAAAGCAGGTGTGCCAATCATTGCCGTTGTTAAAGGCAACGGCTACGGCTTCGGGATGAAAGAATTTTCAGCCTTGCTTTACGAAAACGGAATAAAGCTTTTCGCAGTTACAGAGGTATCGGATTTAGCCGAGTTAAGGCAATCTGTCGGAGAAAGCGAAATTTTGGTATTAAGAAGCACCGCCGTAAAAGAAGAATGTTTGGAAATATTAAAGCATAATGCGATTGCTGTTATCGGTTCATTAGATGCCGCACAGGCAATTAACGATGCGGCAAGAGAGCTCGGCGTTATGGCAAAATGCAACCTCAAAATTGATACGGGTATGGGAAGATACGGATTTCTTCCGTCACAGGTTGAGGATGCTATAAAATGCTATGAATACGAAAATCTCGAATTCATCGGAGCATACACTCATTTCCCCTGTGCTTTCACAGGAAATAATGCAACAAAGGCACAACTTGAGGTTTTCAAGGATACGATGAAGAAAATTGAAGAAAGCGTCGGAAAGGTCGGAGTTCTTCACTGTGCTAACTCCCCCGCTCTATTCAATTACAGTGACATTTCGTTGGATGCGGTTCGTATCGGCTCGGCGTTCACCGGCAGAATAATAACTAATGGCAAAAATGAGCTAAACAGA
Organism: uncultured Eubacterium sp.; assembly: GCA_945979635.1. Lineage (GTDB taxonomy): Bacteria > Bacillota > Clostridia > Oscillospirales > Acutalibacteraceae > Eubacterium_R. Next base: position 5,386 of record CAMFPZ010000051.1, on the reverse strand, counting down.
ATCGGAATGCTTGAGGCAGAGGTTATTGAAACAAAGACTCTTCCGGCAGGTTACTCAATAAGCTATGGCTCAACATATACAACAAAGCACGAAACAAAAATTGCTGTTGTTCCGTTCGGTCATTATGATGGGTTCGGATTATGTCCGCAGCGTGAAGATTACAGCGTTCGTTCGGTTTTCAGTACTCTAAAAAGCTTTTTAAAAAAAGAAAAAATCTTCATCAAAATAAATGGAAAAGCATATCCGATTATCGGAGCTATCGGTCTCGACCATTGTACAGTTGACATAACCGGAAGCGATGTAAAAACAGGCGATATTGCTCAGGCTGATATTTCGCCGCTATATGTTAACCCGCGAATTGAAAGAGTATATAAATAAAAAAACGCTTCATTTAGGAGTTCCTAAATGAAGCATTTTTTATTATTTTGCAAGGAAGCCGATTTTTTTCATAGCCTTTGACAGAGTTCTTTGTGCAAGGCGAGAAGCAAAATCATCACCTGCTGTCCAACACTCCTGAAGATAAGCCTTGTCCTTAAGAAGCTCATTATACTTTTTCTGGACGGGCTCCAACTCAGCAACAACAGCCTCTCCGACAGCCTTTTTAAAATCACCATAGCCCTTACCTGAGAAGTCGTGCTCAATAGTCTCAAAGGAAGCCCCGGTCACTGCGGAATAGATAGTCATAAGGTTATTTATTCCGTCCTTGCCATCTTCATAGTGAACAGACATTTCACTATCGGTAACAGCGGATTTAAATTTCTTCATAATCACATTCGGCTCGTCGGTCAAATATACAGTTCCCTTTGGATTAGGGTCTGATTTTGACATCTTCGAGGTTGGATTTTGAAGCGACATAACTCTCGCTCCTGCCTTTGGAATATATGGCTCGGGAACAGTAAACACATTTCCGTAAACACCGTTGAATCGTTCTGCAATATCTCGTGTAATCTCCAAATGCTGCTTTTGGTCGGCACCGACAGGCACAACATCAGCCTGATACAATAGAATATCCGCCGCCATCAGACACGGATAGGTAAAGAGTCCTGCATTTACATTATCGGCGTGCTGGGCGGACTTGTCCTTAAATTGAGTCATACGATTGAGCTCACCGAATTGTGTATAGCAATTAAGCAGCCAACCAAGCTGACTATGCTGCGGAACATGGGATTGGATGAACAAAATGCTCTTTTCAGGGTCAAGACCGACAGCCATGAGCATTGCATAAAGTTGGAGAGTTTGCTGTCTTAATTTAGCAGGGTCCTGACGAACTGTAATTGAATGTAAATCAGCGATACCGAAAATTGTATCAAAATCATCCTGAAACGAGGTCCAACCCTTCATAGCACCAAGGTAGTTTCCAAGAGTGGGAATTGATGTTGGCTGAATAAGCGAAAGTGAACGCTTCTTCCTTTCGATTTTTACTTCTTCTGACATAGTATTTCTCTTTTCTTTCAGTATTCTTTCAGCACTCTTGCCATAATTTCGATGCCCTTTACGATGTTTTCATCACTCGGGGTTGAAAAATTCAAACGAATATAATGACAAGGAGAGTCTTCGTTAATCATAAATGCAGTGCCGGGCACTACGGCAACCTTATTTTCCACAAGTCGTTTGCAATAATCGAGCATATCAATATTTTCGGGGAGCCTTGCCCAAAGGAAAAGACCACCCTGTGGACGAACATACTCAATTTCGGGACAATACTTATCAAGACAATCACACATAAGATTCAGCTTCTTACGATATATCTTTCGGATTTCCTCAATATGAGCATCAACATCATATTCCTCATACCAACGCTGAATAATCATTTGGTTAAGAACTCCTGTATGGACATCCGAAACCTGCTTTCCGATAACAAACGCCTGCAAAAAGGCCTTAGGTACAACGGCATATGCAACTCTTATACCCGGAGCAAGAATCTTCGAGAACGATCCTGCATAAATAACAATGCCATCCGTATCCATCGACTTTATGCTCGGAATATCCTCTCCGTCTACCCGGAGCGTACCATAAGGGTCATCCTCGAGAATAACCAATCCGTTTTCCTTTGCCAAGCGATACATAGCCTTCCTCTTTTCGAGTGAAAGAGTAGTTCCGCCGGGATTTTGGAAATTCGGAATTGTATAAATAAATTTTGCATCCGGATTTTGCTTAATAGTTTTTTCGAGTGCCTCAATATTCATTCCGTCACTGTCAATAGGAACGCCCTTCAGCTTTAGCCCGTGTGAACGAAATGCGTTAAGCGATCCTACGAACGAGGGTTCCTCACAAATCACAGTATCCCCCTCGTCGGTCATAATTCTAGCGGTAATATCGATAACCTGTGTACCGCCTGCTGTTATTATCACAGAATCGTCATCCGTGCCTATATTACTTCTCTTTTTTAGCCAGCCCTTTAAGGTTTGGCGAAGAGGCTCGTAGCCCTCGGACACTCCATAAACCAATGCAGACACAGGATTTTCATCCAATATCTCTGCACTGACCTTTTTTACAGCGTCACAGGGAAACGCTTCAACCGCCGGTGAACCGCCCGCAAATGCGATTACATTAGGGTCGGAGGTTGCTTTCAATATTTCCCTTGTTGCCGATGGTTTCATATTGGCAAATTTTTTTGAAACTAAAACACTCACCTTTATTCTCCTATAGCAATAATTCCATCTCTGACTAAATAATTTATTAATCTTTCGGTATTTTTTCCGTCGTGGTATGCAACGATTTTTGAATACCTTTCCTTTTGTTCCTCAGTCTGTGGATTATTATAATTTCTTTCGATAGCCTCACTTAAGCCGTCTGTCGAATAGAAATAGTCGCCGTAAACATTTTCCTCATTAAGCATAAGCTTCGTTGTGGGGCCATATTGGGCCATGCATTGGTCCTTTTCCTCCCAATAGAAGATTACTCTCGTTCCTCTGTAAAACGCATCGTAGGCAATGGAGGAATAGTCTGTTATGAGAATTCTCGCCTGCTTCAAAATCTCGTCGTATTTTACATCGGTAGCAATAGCGTCCGAAACGGATTCAGGAAGCTTTTTGAGCTCGTTAATGATGAGCGGATGAGGAAGAATAATAACATTTTTCTTCAAATTCTCCGGTACGCAGTCATATATTCTCATAATCATTTTGAAATAGCTTGTTTCAAGGAAATTATCGCGTGCCGTATTAATTTCCCAAGGACGCCATGTTGGCATAATTACAATCTTATCGGCATCATCATTAAGGTCATTCTTGTCGAATTTCGGAAGTCCTGTGATATACAAATCCTCATATTCGTGGCGACCGAGCTCAACAAAATGGTCTGCCTCGGATTGTGACGAAACAACAACGCGATACTTGCCCTTTAAATTCTGACGCTTAAACATCTTTCGTGCCTCGGAATCGAGCGAAACCATATACATTACGCCGTGCTGAAGAAATACATAATTCTTTCTCTTTGAGGCAATTTTCATAAGAGCAAGCCTATTGAATGTTTTTAAATCTATAGAGTGAACCATAGTCTCGGTTCCGATAAAGCTTTTTGCCTTGAAGAAATACAAATAATGCTTAAAGCTATGCTTTATCAAAACATTTTTTCTGTATTTTTCGGGCACATCATCAATCGCTTCCTCGGAGATGATGAAGTATGCATATTTATAGCCGCTGTCCATCAGCTTTTCAAACAACACACTTGCACTTTCCTCATATTTTGAGGCATTTTTCTCAAACAAAAGAACAAGCGAGCCTGCCTTTTTTCCATACCACAGCTTCGATAATGCGAAGGCGAAAACCTGACTGATTCTTTTTGAGACTGCATCCGAAACATTCTGTGAACGAACATAAATATTCAGGCGATTATTTCTGGATTGGCGGAAAATGGCAACCGTATTTGTATCATTATCGGCAGTAATAGGACCATGCAGACCCAGGAACAATCCCATAATCGAGCCATATATAATATGGCATTGTACAACGGCATCAAAAGAATTCTTATAATTGAATGCAACCATATTTGTTGCAGGCATATTAACAACATCCTCAACAGGAACGCTGAACCTATAAATGCCAAAATACGAATGCTTGCCTTTTTTTCTAAATGTAAAGAAGAATGGCTTATATTCCTTATCGCCGACGGTAATATATGTATCGGCTAAATCAATCTTTATCGGTGCTTTGAGTCTAAACATACTCAAACAAATCATATTCCTTCCCCTCTTCAAATAAAGAGGAAGAATATTCTTAAATCTACTTACTCTTCGGTAGCTATCATCGGCAAAGCCGTCATTGTTTTCGCAAAACAGCTTGTCCTCTTGAACGGACAAATCCAATTCCTCAAAGCCGTTGTCACTTTCAATAGACCTTATGAAGTTCAATACTTTTTTATTCTTTTTTGAAAACGCAATACTCTCGCCGTGTCGGACATATTTCTTTTGACCCGTAAGCTTGGTCAAAATTCCTGCAAATATAATATTATTTGAGCTGAAGTCTATTATTTCGTTAGGCTTTATTGAATACAACAATCTGTCAGCCTCTCTCTTGAAAAGCTCACCTAGGTGTTCGAACTGCTTTTTGCTTGAAAAGAGCTTTACGAGAACAAGCCTTAACAAATCAATAAAGGTAAATTGGAAGGCGGTTACTGTTCCAAGAGTTGATGCATTATCGCCCAGCGAAAGCAAGAAATCCTTTTTTGCTTTATTCAGGTTTCGTCTATATGCCAAAACAAAATTAGTTTCCGGATGGAGCGAAATATAATGCTTTATTAATCCAAAATAGGACTCGGATAATGCACCTGCATAAATTAGGCTTATTTTCTTTTCCTGTGCATTATGCTTTACAGGTTCAAAATAATCGCTCTCGCCTGTCACCATAAGCTCAAACAGCTTTTCACAGCTTTCCTTGCATCCGTTAGTGCAGAATTCGTTTATGAATTCCTCGCAGCTTTCCGGTTCTTTATTCAGTTCAGCCACAAGTGAGTCAATATCCTCAACTATTGGGAATGGCAGGCTTTCGAACGGAATATAAACGCCTCTGGAGCTCAAGTATTTTTCCTTATCATAGGCATAAAGAACAATCTTTTTCCCTGTTACTGCGAAATCGAAGAACACACTTGAATAGTCGGTAATAAGACCATCACAGGCATTCAATATTTCGTATGTATCATAATCGGACGAGAAATATTCAATATGCTTATAATTTTTGCAATCAATGTCATTAGCAAGCAGGAAATGAAGATTAACAAGCACAACAGTATCGTCATCAAGTTTTTTGTCAAGCTCGTTGAGAATATCGGTTGTCATATCAAGCTGAAGCTTTGTATTAGCGGTTCTGCCGGTTCCTCTCCATGTCGGCATATAAGCAAAAAGCTTCTTATTCTCGTAGCCGAGACTCTTTTTCATTCCAACGCCCTGTTG
>CAMFPZ010000050.1 GCA_945979635.1 uncultured Eubacterium sp. | reverse complement strand
CACAAGGAGTATCGTCGGCAGCGTCAGATGTGTATAAGAGACAGATCCTCTACTGAACATTCAGCTATAACCTTTTGAGCAATATGCTCCGGACATCTTTCGTATCTCGAGAATTCGGTAGTGAACGAGCCTCTTCCCTGTGTAATCTGTCGCATTGAGGTAGAGAAGGTTGTCATTTCGCTTTCAGGAACCTCTGCAACAATTTCCTGCATACCGTCGCCGTTTGGAGTCATACCCAAGACACGACCTCTACGCTTATTAATATCGCCTATTACATCGCCCATAGCGTCATCATTACACAAAGCGTTAAGGGTTACGATCGGCTCAAGAATGATTGGACCGGCATCGGCAATACCTGTCTTAAACGCAATAGATGCAGCCATCTTGAACGCCATTTCAGAACTGTCAACAGGATGGTATGAGCCGTCATAAAGAGTAGCCTTTACACCTACCATAGGATAGCCTGCAAGAACGCCCTTTTTCATTGATTCCTGAAGTCCCTTTTCTACTGCCGGGAAGAAATTCTTTGGAACAGAGCCGCCAACTACTCGCTCTGCGAAAATAAGCTCTTCTGTATCATAAGGCTCGAATTCGATAAATACATCACCAAACTGACCATGACCGCCGGACTGCTTCTTATGTCTGCCCTGTGCACTAACCTTGCGAGTAATGGTTTCGCGATAAGCTACACGAGGCTTCTCAAGATTTGCAGCCACATTATATTTTGTCGCTAATTTTGATAAGCATACATCAAGCTGTTGTTCTCCCAGACCGGAAATAATTGCCTGATGTGTTTCGTTATTAACCTTATACAAAAGCGAAGGGTCCTCTTCTACAAGCTTTTGAACAGCGTTTGCGATTTTTTCCTCGTCACCCTTCTTATCGGATGAGATAGCCATTGAGTAGCAAGCAGGAGGAACGGCAACTCTATCGAGAGTAACAACTCTTGAAGTGTCGCACATCGTATCACCTGTCTTAAAGCCATCAAGCTTTGCAACAGCACCGATTTCACCGGCAACAATCTCTTTTGCATCAGTCTGCTTTGCACCGAGCATTGTTACAACCTTACCCACTCTCTCGGTTTCTCCCGTACGAGAATTGGCAATCGTCATACCCTGTGCAAGCTTACCTGAAATAACCTTGAAATAATTGAGCTTTCCTATAAACGGATCGGCAACAGTCTTGAAGCAAACAGCCGCAAGAGGTGCATTTTCATCAACATTAAGTTCAACAGGCTCACCATCTGCATCAATTGCATACTCTGCCTTTGGTGCAGGACAGCAGTCCTTAATGAAATCCAAAAGCATATCTACGCCAACACCGGTAAGACCCGAAAGTGCAAATACAGGAACAACTGTTCCCTGTGCGGTTCCGATAGCAAGACCTTTAATCTTATCCTCTGTTGTAAGAGCCTCGCCCTCAAAATATTTTTCCATAAGCTCGTCGTCTGTTCCAGCAACAGATTCGGTAAATACAGCCTTAATTGCCTCGAAACGAGCCTCATCATCCGGAGTTAATTCTGTCTTAGTCTTTTTTGTTCCGTCGTATGTATAGGCAGTATCATCAATCATATTATAGTAGCCTGCAACCTTGCCGCCAACAATAACAGGAACGACAACAGGACACATAGTTGTCCCGAACTTTGCCACAAGACCATTGAATGCCTTATAGAAATCGGCTCTTTCGTCATCCATCTTTGAGGTTACAATAATGCGTGCCATTCCCTTTTTTCCGGCTCCCTTGAATGCCTTTTCAGCACCGGCGGCAAGTCCGGAACGAGCAGAAACCACAACAATAGCACTATCTGCGGCACGAAGTCCCTCTGCCGAACCGACTGCAAAATCAAAAAGTCCCGGAGTATCAATAATATTTAGCTTTACGCCATCATATGAAAATTGAAGAAGTGATGATGAAATGCTGACCTTTCTTTTCTTTTCTTCTGCGTCACTATCAGAAACAGTATTTCCGTCCGCAACCTTTCCCATTCTTTCAGTAACGCCTGCAACATTAAGCATCGCTTCAGTAAGAGTAGTTTTTCCTTTAGATGCGTGGCCGACAATGGCCACATTTTTTACCATGCTCATAAAAGCACACCCCTTATAAAATCATTTGTTAAAATTGTATAGTATTTTTCCATATCTGTCAATATGTTTTGTAGTATTTACACATAATTCACAAAAATAGGTCATATTTTTTGTATAAAATTCAAACAAAGATTATTAATTCTGCCAAATTTATTCGGACTATAAATATTTTATGGCGAGTTTAGACAATTTATTTATGTTTTTGTGCAGAATTAATAAAGATAATTTTAACAGTTGAATTATATAAATAAATATAGTATCATCTATAATGACATTATACATATACAAATCAACGGAGGTTGAATATGGACATTAATCTTGAATTAATCGACGGCGTTCTCGAGGAATATGCAAGTATTCCGGGAAGCCTAATTACTATTTTGCAGCATACGCAGGATATTTACGGATATTTGCCGAAGCAGGCAATCCAAAAAATTTCCGATGCAACAGGCATTGCCGAGGCTGAAATTATGGGTGTCGGTACATTCTATACCCAATTTAGATTTGAGCCGGTAGGAAAGTATCTCATTATGCTCTGTCAGGGTACGGCATGCCATGTCAACTCATCGGAGCTTATTCTACAAACAATTAAAGACGAGCTGGGAATAAACGACGGCCAGACGACCAAGGACGGACTCTTTTCTCTCAAGTGTGTTGCTTGCTTGGGTTGCTGTTCGTTATCCCCTGTTATGATGATAAACGACGATACATACGGCAGCCTTACGCCGGATAAAACCAGAAAAATACTAAAGGAATTAAGGGAGGCGGCAGAATGAGAATAGTAGTCGGAGAAGGCTCTTGCGGAATTGCTGCCGGAGCACAAAAGGTCAGAAATGCTCTTTTGGAATGTGATTTAGGAAACGCAACAATCGGCATCACAGGATGCATAGGTATGTGCTATTTAGAGCCTATTGTTGATATATATGAGGACGAAAAGCTCACAAGACTCGTAAAGGTTCAGCCAAGCGATGCCGAGGATATTGCCGAGTACGCAAGAACCGGCGATGCTTCAAAAATTGAGAGGCTTATCGTTTCTGACGAGGACAAGGAATTCCTGGAGAAGCAAACAAGAATTGCACTTCGCAGATGCGGTGTTATTGATCCGGAGGAAATAGAGGATTTCGTAAATAATGACGGATATACAGCACTAAAGAAATGTCTCACCGAGCTTACTCCGGAGCAGGTTATCGAGATAATCAAGGTATCCGGACTTGCCGGAAGAGGCGGTGCAGGATTCCCTACATGGTTCAAATGGAATGCCGCCAGACAGAGCGAGGGTGAGGTTAAGTATCTTATATGCAATGCGGACGAAGGTGACCCGGGTGCATTTATGGACAGAGCGGTTATCGAATCCGACCCTCACAACCTTATTGAAGGTATGCTCATAGGTGCATATGCAATCGGTGCACAGCACGCTGTTGTTTATGTCAGAGCCGAATATCCTCTTGCTATTAAGCGACTCAACCGTGCTATCGAGCAGGCAATGGAAAAGGGTATTATCGGAAACAATATTTTCGGAACAGACTTCAGCTGCGATTTCACAATTAAGGCGGGTGCAGGAGCATTTGTTTGCGGTGAAGAAACTGCACTTATCGAAAGTCTTGAGGGACACAGAGGTATGCCAAGACTCAAGCCGCCATTCCCTGCTGCTTCGGGATATTGGCAAAAGCCGAGCAACATAAACAATGTTGAAACCTTTGCAAATGTTTCTTGGATAATTAACAACGGCGGAGAGGCCTTTGCCGCTATGGGTACAGAGAGCTCAAAGGGTACAAAGGTTTTTGCCGTTACAGGAAAAATAAAGAGAAGCGGTCTCGTTGAAATTCCGATGGGTAAAACACTCAAGGATGTAATCTTCGATATCGGCGGCGGAATAAAGAACGGAAAAGAATTCAAGGCAGTACAAATGGGCGGTCCATCGGGCGGTTGTATTCCAAGTAAGCTTATTGATACTGTTATTGACTACAAGGCTCTAGGTGCTACAGGTGCAATTATGGGCTCCGGCGGAATGGTCGTTATGGACGAGGACACCTGTATGGTGGGAATGGCTAAATTCTTTCTTGACTTTACGGCAAAGGAAAGCTGTGGAAAATGTATTCACTGCCGTATCGGCACAAAGAGAATGCTCGAAATGCTTGAGCGTATAACAAAGGGTGAGGGCAAGAACGGAGATATTGAGCTTCTTGAGGAGCTTTGCTATTCCGTTAAGGACGGTGCTTTATGCGGTCTCGGTCAAACAGCTCCTAATCCGGTTCTCACAACAATAAAATACTTTAGAAACGAATATGAGGCACATATTAACGAAAAGAAGTGTCCGGCAGGCGAATGTACCGACCTTATTGAATACAAAATCGTCGACGACAAATGTAAAGGTTGTACACTCTGTGCAAGAAATTGTCCTGTTGATGCAATTTCAGGCGAGGTTAAGAAGACTCATACAATAAACACAGAACAGTGCATTAAATGCGGAAGGTGCTACTCCTCCTGCAAATTCGGTGCAATCATCAAGGCGTAAGGAGGGTGGAAATAATGCTTAATTTAACAATAAACGGCAAGGCTATTCAGGTTGAAGAGGGCACTACCATTCTTCAGGCGGCAAGAGATAACGGAATATACATACCTACTCTTTGCTATGATGAAGCAGTTAAGGTTTACGGTGCCTGCGGTCTTTGTGTGGTTGAAGCAGAGGGTATACCAAAGCTTCTTCGCTCATGCTCGGCAAAATGCTCCGACGGTATGGTAATTAATACAGAAAGCGAAAGAGTTGTTCACTCAAGAAAAATTGCTATGGAGCTTCTTATGTCCGCACACGACGGCGATTGTATCGCACCGTGTCAGCTCAACTGTCCTGCAAGAACTGATTGTCAGGGTTATGTCGGACTGATTGCAAACGGCGAATATGATGCGGCACTAAAGCTTATTAAAAATAAAATTGCACTCCCTGCTTCTATCGGCAGAGTTTGTCCTCATCCGTGCGAATCAGCGTGCAGAAGAAAGAATGTTGACGAGCCTATCAGCATTGCACAGCTAAAGTCATTTGCTGCTGATATTGACCTAAACGGCAATAAATACACTCCGCAAAAGTCTGCTCCGACAGGAAAAAGAATCGCAATCATCGGCGGCGGTCCCGCAGGACTTACAGCTGCATACAGGCTGGCCATTAAGGGTCATGAGGTCACAATCTACGATATGATGGAAAAAATGGGCGGTATGCTCCGCTACGGAATTCCTCAATACAGACTGCCAAAGGAAATCTTGGACAAGGAAATTTCAATCATAGAAGGTCTTGGAGTTAAGATGAACAACGGCTTCAAGCTCGGCAGAGAAATTACTATCGAGGGGCTCAAGAGCATATATGATGCAGTAATCGTTGCAGTCGGTGCTTGGCAATCGAGTTCAATGAGAACTCCCGGCGAGGAGCTTGAGGGTGTTTACGGCGGTATAGATTTTCTTCGTAGTGTAATCCTCGGTGAGCCTGTAAAAATCGGCGATAAAGTCGCTATCTGCGGCGGAGGTAACACAGCTATGGATGCTTGCAGAACCGCTGTCAGACTGGGTGCGAAGGATGTTTATGTCATTTACAGAAGAACACGAAACGAAATGCCTGCCGAGAAAATTGAAATTGACGAGGCAGAGGAGGAAGGAGTTCAGTACAAATTCCTCACTAACCCAATTTCATTCAACGGCGAAAACGGAAAAGTTAAGAGCATAACTCTTCAGGTTATGGAGCTCGGAGAGCCTGATGCCTCGGGTAGAAGAAGTCCTGTTCCTGTTGAGGGCAAGACCGAGGAAATCGAGGTCAACAGCGTAATTATGGCTATCGGTCAAAAGCTCGTAAAAGAAGATGTCAGCGAGCTTGAGCTGACAGACAGAGGAAATATCAAGGCTGATATTGATACATTCAATACTAATCTTGAGGGAGTATTCGCTATCGGTGATGCAACAAACAGAGGTGCTTCTATCGCAATCGAAGCAATCGGTGAAGCGAACAGATGTGCCGAGGCAATCGACGCTTATCTAAACGGTCTTGAAATCGAAGCGAGAGTACCATACATCAGTAGAAGAGACGAGGAGCTTATAGACTATTCCTCAAAAGAAAAGTGCGACAGAAAGCGTCCTGAAGTTCTCGACGCTGAATACAGGAGAAATAACTTTGACGAGGTTTGCTTGGGCTACACAGAGGAGGAAGCAAAGGCAGAGGCAAGCCGTTGTCTTGAATGCGGTTGTAAGGAATATTTCAAGTGCCGACTTTTAAGCGTTGCACAGAGATACGACATCAACCCTTCGAGATTTAAGGGTGAAATGCCACAAAAGTACACGGCAAATTCAAATGAATTTATCGAGAGAAACAGTGCAAAATGTATTCTTTGCGGACTTTGTGTTCGTTCGTGCAAGGAAGTTATGAACATCTCGGCTATCGGACTTATGGGCAGAGGCTTCACAACCGAGGTTGCCCCTGCTTTCAATCTTCCGCTGGACCAAACAAAGTGTACGAACTGCGGACTCTGTGTTCAGCTTTGTCCAACCGGTGCATTAACCGAAAAATCAGCACTCAAAAAGCAAGTGCCTCTCAACGAGGATTACAGCATAAAGACTGTTGAAATAGACGGCGAAAACGCACAAGTGCTTGTCGGCAAATACAACGGCAAGACAATCCGTGTTGAGCCATT